>NZ_BCBO01000040.1:0-46814 GCF_001320835.1 Pseudomonas sp. NBRC 111138
GCGATGGCGCCAATAGCCACACCGCAGGACTCCCATGAACTCCCAAAGCATCCTTGTCCCGAAAATCTCCACCTTGCCGGTCCACGAACCCCGCGCCCGGGCGATTGTGCGCTGGCTGGTGCGCAAGAACATCATCAAGGAAGAGCTCACCACTTGCGGGCGTACCGGCAACCGCATGGGCTACGCCCTGGCCGATGGTGCCCGCGCGGTGGTGCTGCACCCCGAAGCGCTGCCGTTCAACGAGCCGGTCAATGGCCTGGAGATCATCTACAAGCGTTGCATCTACACGCCGGCCAAGGGGTTCCTCGAAGAAGCGGGCTGCCCGGAGTGCCTAAAGGAAGTCGGCGAGGCGCTGTTTGAAAGCCTGGAAGACTGGATGCCTGGCCACACCGATAACTTCACCTGCCCGCTATGTGGGCATGAAGACGACATCAATGGCTTTCTGTTCCTGCAGGAATGCGGGTTTTCCAACCTGGGATTCATTTTCAACAACTGGGCGGAGGCGGGCTTCAAACAGAGCTTTATCGACGAGTTTGCCGATTGGCTCGATCAAAAAATGAGCTGGGTCAAAGTCGAACTGTAACTTTTTGCCGAACACGATCGTTCCCACGCTCCCGCGTGGGCAACGCCGCATGGGACGCTCCGCGTCCCGTTGTTGTCGGAGATTTTGAATCCTGCCCCAAGGCGACGCGGAGCGTCACCAGAGGCATTCCCACGCGGAGCATGGGAATGATCGGGGCGATGAAATTACCCATCTATCAGTATTACCAAGTTTGTCAGAGTTTTACATTGAGCCCGGCAGGGTGCATGTATATAATGGCGCGCTTCCATTTTCCCGCTCGGGAGCCCCCGCGATGCTGCGTATCAGCCAAGAAGCTCTGACATTCGACGACATTCTCCTAGTGCCCGGTTATTCCGAGGTGCTTCCTAACGAAGTCAGTCTCAAGACCCGCCTAACCCGTGGCATCGAGCTGAATATTCCCCTGGTTTCCGCTGCCATGGACACCGTCACCGAAGCCCGTCTGGCCATTGCCATGGCTCAGGAAGGCGGCATCGGCATCATCCACAAGAACATGACCATCGAGCAGCAAGCTGCCGAAGTGCGCAAGGTCAAGCGTTACGAAGCCGGCGTGGTGAAAGATCCGATCACCATCGAAGCTGACGCCACCGTGCGTGACCTGTTCGAACTCACGCGTATGCACAACATCTCCGGCGTCCCGGTGCTGCACGATGGCGACCTGGTCGGCATCGTCACTTCCCGTGACGTGCGTTTCGAGAACCGCCTTGAAGTCACCGTCCGCGAAGTGATGACGCCTAAAGAGCGCCTCGTCACCGTCAAGGAAGGCGCCGACAAGAACGATGTGCGCGAACTGCTGCACAAGCACCGCATCGAGCGCGTGCTGATCGTCGACGACAAATTCGCCCTCAAAGGCATGATGACCGTCAACGACATCGAAAAAGCCAAGGCTTACCCACTGGCCAGCAAGGATGACCAAGGTCGTCTGCGCGTTGGCGCTGCTGTCGGTACCGGTAAAGACACCGGTGATCGCGTCTCGGCGCTGGTCGCTGCCGGTGTTGACGTGGTAGTGGTCGACACCGCCCACGGCCACTCCAAAGGCGTGATCGACCGCGTGCGTTGGGTCAAGCAGAACTTCCCTGAAGTGCAGGTGATCGGCGGCAACATCGCCACCGGCGCTGCCGCCAAGGCCCTGGCCGAAGCTGGCGCCGACGCAGTCAAGGTCGGTATCGGCCCAGGCTCCATCTGCACCACGCGTATCGTCGCCGGTGTGGGCGTGCCGCAGATCAGCGCCATCGCCAACGTCGCCGCTGCCCTTGAAGGCACTGGCGTACCCTTGATCGCCGACGGTGGCATCCGTTTCTCCGGTGACCTGTCCAAGGCCATCGTAGCCGGTGCCTCCTGCGTGATGATGGGCTCGATGTTCGCCGGTACCGAAGAAGCACCGGGCGAGATCGAACTGTTCCAGGGCCGTTCGTACAAGGCTTACCGTGGCATGGGTTCGCTGGGCGCCATGTCCCAGGCGCAAGGCTCTTCCGACCGTTATTTCCAGGACTCTTCGGCAGGCGCCGAGAAGCTCGTACCGGAAGGCATCGAAGGCCGTGTGCCGTACAAAGGCACCCTGAGCGCGATCATCCATCAACTGATGGGCGGCCTGCGTTCCTCGATGGGCTACACCGGCAGCGCCAACATCGAAGAAATGCGCACCAAGCCAGAGTTCGTACGGATCACCGGCGCCGGCATGGCTGAATCCCATGTCCACGACGTGCAGATCACCAAGGAAGCGCCAAACTACCGTGTAGGTTGAGGCTTCCAGCAAAACGTTAAGTAACCGGGGCTGTTCTTCAGCCCCGAGTTGTTTCTGATTCATTAGACGAGACTGACTTCATGGCCCTCGACATTCACGCCCACCGCATCCTGATCCTCGACTTCGGTTCCCAGTACACCCAGCTGATCGCCCGCCGCGTGCGTGAAATCGGCGTGTACTGCGAACTGCATCCGTTCGACATGGACGATGAAGCGATCCGCGAATTCGCACCCAAAGGCGTCATTCTCGCCGGTGGCCCCGAGTCCGTGCACGAAGCCAATAGCCCGCGCTGCCCGCAAGCGGTATTCGACCTGGGTGTGCCGGTATTCGGCATCTGCTACGGCATGCAGACCATGGCCGAGCAACTGGGCGGCAAGGTAGAAGGCTCCGAGCTGCGTGAATTCGGTTATGCCCGTGTGGACGTGGTCGGCAAGAGCCGCCTGCTGGACGGCATCGAAGACCACATCGACGCCGACGGCCTGTTCGGCCTCGACGTCTGGATGAGCCACGGTGACAAGGTCACCAAAATGCCGGAAGACTTCCACATCCTGGCCAGCACCCCGAGCTGCCCGATTGCCGGCATGTTCAGCGATGAGCGTCGCTACTACGGGGTGCAGTTCCACCCGGAAGTGACCCACACCAAGCAAGGCGGGCGCATCCTGTCGCGTTTCATCCTCGACATCTGCGAGTGTGAAGCCCTGTGGACCCCGTCGAAAATTGCTGAAGACGCCATCGCCCAAGTGCGCGCCCAGGTCGGCACTGACAACGTATTGCTTGGCCTGTCCGGCGGCGTTGACTCCTCGGTTGTGGCCGCCTTGCTGCACAAGGCCATTGGCGACCAGCTGACCTGCGTATTCGTCGACAACGGCCTGCTGCGCCTGCACGAAGGTGAGCAAGTGATGGCCATGTTCGCCGAGAACATGGGCGTCAAGGTGATCCGCGCCAACGCTGAGGACCAGTTCCTCAACAACCTGGCCGGCGAGTCCGACCCGGAGAAGAAGCGCAAGATCATCGGCCGCACCTTCATCGACGTGTTCGATGCCGAGTCCAACAAACTGGACAACATCAAGTACCTCGCCCAGGGCACCATCTACCCCGACGTGATCGAGTCGGCCGGCGCCAAGAGCGGCAAGGCCCACGTGATCAAGTCCCACCACAACGTGGGTGGCCTGCCTGAGGAGATGAACCTCAAGCTGGTAGAACCGCTGCGCGAACTGTTCAAGGACGAAGTCCGCCGTCTGGGCCTGGAACTGGGCCTGCCGTACGACATGGTCTACCGCCACCCATTCCCAGGCCCGGGCCTGGGCGTGCGTATCCTGGGTGAAGTGAAGAAGGAATACGCCGACCTGCTGCGTCGCGCCGACCACATCTTCATCGAAGAACTGCGCAAGGCCGACTGGTACCACAAGGTCAGCCAGGCGTTCGTGGTATTCCAGCCGGTGAAATCGGTTGGCGTTGTAGGCGATGGTCGTCGTTACGCATGGGTTGTTGCGTTGCGTGCCGTAGAGACGATCGACTTCATGACAGCGCGTTGGGCACACCTGCCTTACGAACTGCTGGAGACGGTCAGCGGCCGGATTATCAACGAGATCGAAGGTATCTCGCGCGTGACGTATGACGTGTCGAGCAAGCCGCCGGCGACGATTGAGTGGGAATGATGGGACGTCCGGCATTGTCCGGCACGATCTAGCAAGAAATGCCCTGGAGCCCGCGTAATTGCGGGCTTTTGGCTTTTTGGGTCTGGCAAATTCTGGCAGCTTTGTGCATCGCCAAGCACCTTGTGTCTTTTCGCTGACGGATTACCGGCGGCCTTCGCAAACGGGTGATTCGCCGATGCGGCCTTCCTTGCAAAGGTCAATGTTATCTGTGCGCTTGAAACCTGCGTCTTTCATGCAATAAAACCGCGTGAGCACCTGGTCAATCGGGGTTCTGTCGCCCGTCCCTATCAGGTTGGTATAGCCGCATGCGGTCATGGCGTGTTTGACGCCCTCTTCAGACACCCCGATCTTCTTCCAATTGGTAAATTCCGGCGGCGGTGGTTGAAAGCCTCTGCCGGTGCAGCCGATCAATAGCAACGCGTACATACTCGACACCAGGCTCTTCCTGAACATCGTATTCTCTCCCTTGGTTTGACTCGGATAATGTGTACGGCGTCTGCGCAACAGTTAATGCAGTCACTACGAAGAAGGTTTTTCGTGAAGGGTATTTTTCGTGGTGTCAGTGGGTTTCACGGCTTACGCTTACCGCCGCGCTATATCCGAAAAGTAAAACTTATCCAACGTATGCCGCGACTCGGTGTACTCGAACTGCCTTCCATCCTGCAAAAACGTCTGGTTACTCACCACAATCACATGGCTTTGCCCCTCCAGATCCAGATGCGCCTGGTCGTCCTTGCTGCGTGGCAGGGCTTCGATGGTGCGTTGCGCGTAGCTGATCTGCAGCTGCAGCGTTTGCTCGATAAACGCGTAGATCGACTGCTCGGCGATGTCGCGGTCCAGGCCGGGAATCAGGTCGCTGATGAAGTGGTTGATGTCCAGAATCACGCGTTTGCCGCCGATGCGGCGCACCCGTTTGATGCGCGTGATCAGGGTGCCGGGTTCGGCCTCGATGTGTTGCAGCAGTGAGCCTTCCAACGGGATCTGGGTGAACTCGACCACGTCGGTACGTACATCATCGCCCAGGTCAGCGTGGGTTTCGTGGAAGCTGACGATGCCGCCCAGTTGGAACTCGATCGGGTTGGGCGACAACACAAAGGTGCCCTTGCCGTGGATCTTTTGCGCAAAGCCACGCTCCTGCAACTGCTCGATGGCGCGCCGCACGGTGCCACGGCTGGCCTGGTAGGCGTCCATCAGTTCGGTTTCGGAGGGAAGGCGCGTACCGCGTTGCAGGCGCTCGGTGGTGATGCTGGCAAGCAGATCCGTATAGATCTGGTTGTATTTGCTCATGGGATGGCTCTTGCCCGGCGTTATGAAGGTGGACTGCGCGTTCAAGGCAGGAACCTTAGTGGCAGAGGTTGGGTTTGTCCATTGGACACCCGTGCCCGTAGGTGAAAAACCTGACGGAAAGATCGTATGAATAAACAAAAGTGTAACTCGTACAGACGAGTTGTTGATTTAACTCGTACAGACGAGTACTTTTCCCTCCTCGGCGTGCTGCCAACGACTGCCACCCATAAAAACAATCACAGTGGAAAACGAGCATGAGCCACGACTATTCAACGATTGCCCGCGAGATCCTCGACAACCTCGGAGGCCGCGAAAACCTTGAGCAGGCTGCCCATTGCGTGACCCGCCTGCGCCTGGCGCTCAAGGACCCCAGCCTGGTCAACAGCAGTGCCCTGAACCAGGTCGATCTGGTCAAGGGTTCGTTCTTTACCGGCGGCCTGTTCCAGGTGGTGATCGGTCCCGGCGAAGTGGAGAAGGTCTACGCCGCCCTGCGCGAACTGACCGGCCTTGCCGCTTCGACCATTGCCGACGTCAAGAAAGCCGGCGGCGACAAGGCCAACCCCATGCAGCGCCTGGTGCGGGTGTTCTCCGATGTGTTCATGCCGATCCTGCCCGCGCTGATCATTGCCGGCCTGTTGATGGGCGTGAACAACCTGATGGGCGCCAAGGGCATGTTCATCGAAGGCCAGACGCTGCTGGAGGCCTACCCGAATCTGGATGGCCTGTGGAGCCTGATCAACCTGATGGCCAACACCTCCTTCGTGTTCCTGCCGGCACTGGTGGGCTGGTCGGCGGCCAAGCGGTTCGGCGGCAGTGAAATCCTCGGCATCGTGCTGGGCCTGATGCTGGTGCACCCGGACCTGCTCAACGCCTGGAACTACGGCAAGGCGGTCGCCGGCCTCGACGGCCAGAGCCTTCCGTACTTCGATATCTTCGGCTGGTTCCAGATCGAGAAGGTGGGTTACCAGGGGCAGATCCTGCCGATCCTGATGGCGGCCTTTGTCATGAGCGTGATCGAGAAGTGGCTGAGGGCGCGGGTGCCGAATGCCATTCAACTGCTGGTGGTGCCGATCACCACCATCGTGGTCACTGGTGTGCTGGCCCTGGCAATCATCGGCCCGGTGACGCGTCACCTCGGCATCCTGATTACCGAAGGCCTGGTCACCCTGTTTGAAATCGCACCTATGGTCGGCGGCGCGATTTTCGGCCTGCTCTATGCGCCGCTGGTGATCACCGGTATGCACCACATGTTCCTGGCCGTCGACCTGCAGCTTATTTCCACCCAGGGCGGCACCTTTATCTGGCCGATGATCGTCATGTCCAACCTGGCCCAGGGCAGCGCCGCGCTCGGGGTGTTCTACATGACTCGCAATGCGCGGGACAAAAGCATGGCCTCGACCTCGGCCATTTCAGCTTACTTCGGCATCACTGAGCCGGCGATGTTCGGGGTGAACCTGCGTTTCAAATTCCCGTTCTATGCCGCTCTGCTGGGCTCGGCGCTGGGCAGCATTTTCCTGTCGTTGAACAAGGTGCAGGCCTCGGCCATCGGCGTCGGTGGGCTACCCGGGTTTATCTCGATCGTACCGAGCGCCATTCCGATGTTCGTGATTGGCATGGTCGTGGCGATGGTCGTGCCGTTTGCGCTGACGTGCATGTTGAGCATGAAGATCGTTCGGCCTGGTTACCGGGTCGCCTGAAGATCGCTATCGCAGGCAAGCCAGCTCCCACAGTGATGTGTGAACACATTCAAATGTGGGAGCTGGCTTGCCTGCGATGAGGCCGGAAGGGCCAACACCCAACTCTACTGAAGGAATCCACCATGCAAACCTGGCAACACTCGGTGATCTACCAGATCTACCCCAAAAGCTTCCACAGCCACGCGGGTAACGCCACCGGTGACCTGCTGGGCATCGTGGACAAACTCGATTACCTCAAGTGGCTGGGCGTGGACTGCCTGTGGGTTACTCCGTTCCTGCGCTCGCCCCAGCGCGACAACGGCTACGACATCAGCGACTACTACGCCATCGACCCCAGCTACGGCACCATGGCCGACTGCGACCTGCTGATCAGCGAAGCCGCCAAGCATGGTATCAAGCTGATGCTCGACATCGTGGTCAACCACACCTCCATCGAACACGAATGGTTCCAGCAGGCGCGCAGCAGCCTCGACAATCCCTATCGTGACTTCTACATCTGGCGTGACCAGCCGAACAACTGGGAATCCAAGTTCGGCGGCTCGGCCTGGGAATACGAAGCGCAGACTGGCCAGTACTACCTGCATCTGTTCGACCATACCCAGGCCGACCTCAATTGGGACAACCCCAAGGTGCGCGCCGAAGTGTTCAAGATGATGCGTTTCTGGCGCGACAAAGGCGTGGGCGGCTTCCGCCTGGATGTGATCAACCTGATCTCCAAGCCCGCCGATTTCCCCGAAGACAACAGCGACGGTCGCCGTTTCTACACCGACGGCCCGAACGTGCACCAATACCTGCAGCAAATGCACCGCGAGGTCTTTGAAGGCCATGACCTGATCAACGTGGGCGAGATGTCATCCACCCGCCTGGAACACTGCATTCGCTACTCGAATCCAGCGTCGAAAGAGCTGTCGATGACCTTCAATTTCCATCACCTGAAAGTCGATTACCCCAACCTGCAGAAGTGGGTGAAGGCCGATTTCGATTTCCTGCAACTCAAGCAGATTTTCTCCGACTGGCAGGTGGGCATGCAGGCCGGTGGCGGCTGGAACGCGTTGTTCTGGTGTAACCACGACCAGCCACGGGTGGTCTCGCGCTTTGGTGACGACGGCGAATACCGCGTGGTCTCGGCCAAGATGCTCGCCACGGCGCTGCACTTTCTGCAGGGCACGCCGTATGTGTATCAGGGCGAAGAGCTGGGCATGACCAACCCCGGCTTCGACAGCATTTCGCAATACCGCGATGTGGAAACCCTGAACATCTTCCGCCTCAAGCGCGACGCGGGAGAGTCCGAAGCTTCGAGCATGGCGGCGATCATGCAGAAGTCCCGCGATAACGGGCGTACGCCCATGCAGTGGAGCACCGAAGCGAACGCCGGGTTCAGCCGCGGTGAACCCTGGATCGGCATTCCCGCGAATGCTGCGCAGATCAATGTCAACAGCCAGATGGATGACCCGGATTCGGTGCTGCATCACTACCGCAGGCTGATCGACCTGCGCCGTCGCGAGCCGCTGATACAGCAAGGCGTTTACCGTGCGTTGCTGCAAGACCATCTCCAGGTCTGGGCGTACCTGCGTGAAGGTCATGGCGAGCGCCTGTTGGTACTCAACAACTTCTATGGATCGTCGTGCGAGATCCAACTGCCCGAAGGCGTGATCAACGCCGCAAACGAGCAACGCCTTCTGATCAGCAACTACCCCGATTGCCCGCTGCGCACAAGCACGATGGTGCTACGCCCTTATGAATCCTTCGTGCTGCACCTGACTGGTTGAAATGCCCCCTGTAGGAGCGAGCTTGCTCGCGAAGATCGCCAACGCTAACGCGCCCCTCCAGGTGTTGCGTGGAGGTTGCAAATTCTTCGCGAGCAAGCTCGCTCCTACAGGTGATCGCGTCACGCAAGACAGCAAGAAAAAACAATAAAAATAAAAGGAGCACTTCATGAAAACAACAATAAAACTGGGCCTTATTGCTTCCTGCCTCACGGTGCCTTTTGGCGCGCAGGCCCTGGAATTTGCCGGGTATTTGCGCAGCGGCGCGGGCACGTCAACGGGCAGCGGCAAGCAGCAATGTTTCCAACTGCCGGGTGCGCAAACCAAGTACCGCTTGGGCAACGAATGCGAGCAGTACGCCGAGCTGGAACTGCGTCAGGATTTGCTGACCCTCGATGACGGTTCGGTGTTCAGCGTCGATGCCATGGCTTCCCTCTATAACAAGTACGACCGTGCCCTGAAGTTCCAGGGTGAAAACAATGGCTCGGCGCGCATGCCGCAGATGTATGCGCAATGGTCCAACCTGCCCAGTCTCAATGGCGGTTCGCTGTGGGCCGGGCGGCGTTACTACAAACGTAACGACATCCATATTTCCGACTTCTACTACTGGAACCAGAGCGCCACCGGTGGAGGGATCGAGGACGTGTTGATCGGCGGCTTGAAATACAGCTACGCCCTGTCGCGCAAGGACAACCTGTACCAGAAGGAGTACGCCACCCGTCACGACTTCAACGTCGCAGGTTTCAAGACCAACGCCGGTGGCGAACTGGAACTTGGCTTGAGCTACATCGCCAAGGCCGGTGGGCGTGACACCAACAGTGGCTGGGCGCTGACGGCGCAGCATGTACAAGCGGCCTTCCTGGGTGGCAAGAACAAGTTTGCCCTGCAGTACGGCGAAGGCCCCGGCACCGGTCTGGGTTACACCGGCAATACCACGTTGGACAAAAGCAGCAAAAGTTACCGCGCCGTGGAGTTCTTTGATTGGCAAGTGACCCCGCGTTTCGGCGGGCAAGTCGAGGCGGTGTACCAGAAAGATGTGCGCCCAGGGCGCCAGGACCAGAACTGGATGTCGCTCGGTGTGCGTCCTGCGTATGCGCTCAGCGAGCAATTCAAACTGGTCACTGAGCTGGGGCACGATCAGGTCGAGGCCACCGGCGGTACGCGCAAATTGAGCAAATTTACCTTCGCCCCGACCTGGTCGCCCAAAGGCCCTGAGTTCTGGGCGCGGCCGGAAGTACGGTTGTATTACACCTATGCGTCCTGGAATAAAGCGGCCAAGCGTGCGGCCAATGAGCTGGCGGCGGGCTCGGCGTTGTCCGACACCGGCGCCTATGGCACGGCGCGGCATGGGTCGAACGTCGGTGTGCAGGTCGAATATTGGTGGAAGTAAGCCGGGCTCGTGTGGGAGCGGGCTTGCTGTGGCGAGGGAGCTTGCTCCCGCTCGACTGCGCAGCAGTCGCAGGCTTTTGGGGGCGCTTCGCACCCCAGCGCAAGCAAGCTTGCTCGCCACAGCAAGCCCGCTCCCACCTTTGATCTTCGTCATCCTCAACCTTGCATCGGCTCAATGATTTTTAAAGAACAACACAAACAGGTGAAGTCATGACCACATCTCAACCCCTGGAACTGCTGGCACCCTTGTCCGGGGTTTTGCTGGCGCTGGATCAGGTCCCCGACCCGGTATTTTCCGGCCGCGTGATTGGCGATGGCCTGTGCATCGACCCTACCTCGCACACCCTCTGCGCGCCGTTGGCCGGGGTGATCAGCAATATTCAGGACAGCGGACACGCCGTCAGTGTCACCGCCGATAACGGAGTGCAGGTGCTGCTGCATATTGGCCTGGACACCGTGAACCTGGCGGGCCAGGGCTTCACCCGGCTGGTCGAGGAGAGCCAGCGGGTGGAGGCCGGGCAGCCGCTGATCGAGTTCGATGCCGATTACGTGGCGCTCAATGCACGCAGCCTGCTGACCTTGATGCTCATTGTGAGCGGCGAGCCGTTTGTGCCATTGGTGGCCGGTCAGGCGCTGGTGGAGTCCGGCCAGCCTCTGGTGCAGGTCTCACCGGGGCCGATGCCCGCTGAGGTGGACGAGGAAGAGGGCAATGCGCTGTTTTCCAAGCCAGTGACATTGCCCAATGCCAGCGGCCTGCACGCCCGCCCTGCGGCGGTGTTTGCCCAGGCGGCGAAGGGGTTCAGTTCCAGCATTTTCCTGCACAAGCAAACCCTGAGCGCCAATGCCAAGTCGCTTGTGGCGATCATGGCGCTGCAGACCTCCCAGGGCGACAGCGTGCAAGTGAGCGCGGCGGGGGAAGATGCCGAGGCGGCAATCCAGGCGCTGGTGGCGTTGCTGCTCGACGGCTGTGGCGAGACGCTGCCGGTAGCGGTCGAGGCGATCAACGAGCCCGCCACGCCTGCGTCTTCTGCGTCCGTGTTGCGAGGCGTCTGCGCGTCGCCGGGCTCGGCGTTCGGCCAGGTTGTCCAAGTGGCTGAACCGGCGCTTGAGATTCCCGAAGCCGGTGCCGGAGAAACCTTCGAACGTACCGCATTGGCCCGTGGCCTGCGGGCGGCAAACGAGGCGCTGCAAGCGTTGCAGGCCAAGGCGGCCGGCAGTGCCCAGGCCGAGATCTTCCGCGCCCACCAGGAACTGCTCGAAGACCCGACCCTGCTTGAACAAGCCCATAGCCTGCTGGCCGAAGGCAAGAGCGCGGCCTTTGCCTGGAATACGGCCACGGTGGCGACCGCCAGGCTCTTCGAAGGCTTGGGTAAAACGCTGCTGGCTGAGCGTGCGGCGGATTTGGCCGACGTCGGCCAGCGCGTGCTCAAGTTGATCCTGGGGGTGCCGGAGCGTTCCATGGAGCTGCCGGAGTGCGCCATTCTGGTCGCCGAACAATTGACCCCCTCACAAACCGCCGGCCTGGATACCAGCAAAGTGCTGGGCTTCGTCACGGTCGCCGGTGGCGCTACCAGCCACGTGGCCATCCTCGCCCGGGCCCTCGGCCTGCCATCCCTTTGCGGCGTACCCAGTCAAGTATTGGCCTTGGCCAACGGCAAGCGGGTACTGCTCAACGCCGACAAAGGCGAGCTGCAGCTGGAGCCGAACCTGGCTGAAATCGAGCAACTGCAGGCGGTTCGTCAACAGCAAAAGCTACGGCTGCAGCGTGAAGTGGCACAGGCCTCACAGGCGGCGGTCACCCGCGACGGTCACCACGTCGAGGTCACAGCCAACGTCGCCTCATTGCAGGAAGTGGAACAGTCACTGACCCTGGGCGCTGAAGGCGTGGGTCTGCTGCGTTCGGAGTTCCTCTACCTGGAACGCAACCGTGCCCCGAGCGCAGAGGAGCAGGCCGACACCTACAGCGCCATCGCCCGCGCCCTCGGCCCCGAGCGTAATCTGGTGGTACGTACCCTGGATGTGGGCGGCGATAAACCCTTGGCCTATGTGCCGATGGAAAGCGAGACCAACCCATTCCTTGGCCTGCGCGGTATCCGCCTGTGCCTGGAACGCCCCGAACTGCTGCGTGAACAGTTGCGTGCGATTCTTGCCAGTGCAGGCTTGGCGCGGCTGCATATCATGTTGCCGATGGTCAGCCTGCTGTCGGAGCTGCATCTGGCGCGCAAGATGCTCGAAGAAGAGGCGCTGGCCCTCGGGCTGGCCGAGTTACCAAAGCTGGGCATCATGATCGAAGTCCCCAGCGCAGCGCTGATGGCGGATGTGTTTGCGCCCCATGTGGATTTCTTCTCCATCGGCACCAACGACCTGACTCAGTACACCCTGGCCATGGACCGCGACCATCCGCGCCTGGCCAGCCAGGCCGACAGTTTTCACCCGGCCGTCCTGCGCCTGATCGACATCACCGTCAAGGCGGCCCATGCCCATGGCAAGTGGGTGGGCGTATGTGGTGCGCTGGCGTCCGAAACCCTTGCTGTGCCGGCGTTGATCGGCCTGGGTGTGGATGAGCTGTCGGTCAGCGTGCCGCTGATCCCCACCATCAAGGCCACCGTGCGCGAACTGGACCTGCACGACTGCCAGATCATTGCCCGCCAAGTGCTGGGCCTGGAAGAAGCCGACCAAGTGCGCGAGGCCCTGCGCCTGTACCACGCGGCCACCGTTGAAACCTCACCTGTCGTGGAGCACTGAGCATGTTCGAGAAATTGCAGCGGGCGTTCTGGAAAGCCCTGACGCCTGATTTGGTGGCCGAGACGGTCGCACCGACGACGCCGAGCCTGTTGTCGGCCGATGTGGTGAGTGCATTGGGCGGGGAGGGGAACGTCACGTCACAGCAGCGCGTGGCACTCACGCGGGTGCGCGTGCAATTGAAGGAGGTGGGTGGGTTGGATGAGTCGGCGTTGAAGGCTGCCGGTATACCCGCAGTGATGGTACTGCCGGGCGGCGTGCTCCATCTGCTCACCGGCCTATAAGGCGACGATGATCAGATGTGGGAGCTGGGCTTGCCCGCGATAGCGGTGTGTCAGGCGCCGACTACCTCGACTGTCAGGCCGCCATCGCGGGCAAGCCCGGCTCCCACAGGGATTTGCAGTGTGCGGGCTGCCGTGATCAGAGTTGTGGGGTGTCTTGTGGCGGCTTGGTCTTGTCCACGCCCGGCACATGCAGGTTGCCTTCCACCACCTGGTTGCCCTCCAGCTGCGGCTGGGTCACCCAGGTAAGAATGTCGTAGTAACGTCGAATGTTCGCCACAAAATGCACCGGCTCGCCGCCGCGGGCGTAGCCGTAGCGGGTCTTGCTGTACCACTGCTTCTGCGACAGGCGTGGCAGCATCTTCTTCACGTCCAGCCACTTGTTCGGGTTCAGGCCTTCTTTCTTCGCCAGGAGGCGCGCGTCGTCCAGGTGGCCGGTGCCTACGTTGTAGGCGGCGAGGGCGAACCAGGTACGGTCGGGTTCGGCGATCTTGTCGTCCAGCTCATCCTTGATCCGGGCCAGGTACTTGGCGCCGCCCATGATGCTCTGCTTGGGGTCAAGGCGGTTGGACACGCCCATGGCTTGCGCGGTGTTCTGGGTCAGCATCATCAGGCCGCGCACGCCGGTCTTGGACGTGACCGTGGGTTGCCACAGCGATTCCTGATAACCAATGGCTGCCAGTAAACGCCAATCGACTTTCTCGGCCTTGGCATAGGCGCGAAAGTGTTTCTCGTACTTGGGCAGGCGTTGTTGCAAGTGCTGGGCAAAGGTGTAGGCGCCGACATAGCCGAGGACATCGACGTGCCCGTAGTAGCGGTCCTTCAGGCGTTGCAAGGTGCCATTCTTCTCGACCTTGTCCAGGTAACTGTTGATCTCGTTTAGCAGGCTGTTGTCGTCGCCTGCTGCCACGGCCCAGCTTTGATTGCTGGCATTGCCGAGGTCGAAGGCCACGCGCACGTTGGGGAAGTACACCTGGTTCATGGCCACTTCGTTGGAGTCCACCAGGGTCAGGTCGATTTGCCCTTCGTCGACCATGCGCAGCAAATCCACCACTTCAACGGCGTCGGATTCTTCGTACTCGATGGCCGGGTTCTGTTTTTTCAGCGCCGCCAGTTGCTCGGCGTGGGTGCTGCCCTTGAGCACCATGATCTTCTTGCCCACCAGGTCGGCGGCGTTGGTGGGGCGCGATTGGCCGTTGCGGTAGATAATCTGTGGGGTGACTTCAAGGTACGGGTGAGAGAAGCGCACCTGCTGCTGGCGCTGGTCGCTGCTCACCAGGCCGGCGGCGGCGAGTACCGGGCCGTTGGGTTTGCCCAGCCGGCTGAACAGGTCGTCGAGGTTGTCGGCCGTCTCGATTTCCAGCTTCACCCCCAGGTCGTCGGCAAAGCGCTTGACCAGTTCGTATTCGAAGCCGGTTTCACCGTTGCGATCCTGGAAATACGTAGCGGGACTGTTGCGAGTGACCACCCGCAATACGCCATCCTCCTTGATTCGCTCCAGTGTGCTGGGTTTATCAACACAGGCACTGAGCATCAGGAAGAGCAAGGTGGCGATGAGCCATTTGGCGCATCGCAGGCGCGAAACAGTTGGGAAGAACATCTGCGCAGTATACGCAAACGGCTCACGGCGCCATATCTCGACAGCGGCGCACTTGTCTGCTAGCCAGCGTAAAACTGTGCTGCAGCCCGCAGAAACGGGGCTTGGCGAGCGATTGTGACGGTTAAAATAACTGCGCCCAATACCCTGGATAACGCCGTAACTGCAGGCAAAGCGTGCCAACTGACGTTCGGCGGCGGCCACCGGTAGCGTTTCGGGTGCCGTTGGCGAAGGTTTACGCTAGAATGCACGGCCTCAAAGCACACCCCTTCCCGAGGCTGTCCCGAAGATGTTGATCCTGCGCGGCGCTCCTGCCCTTTCTGCCTTTCGCCACAGCAAACTCCTTGAGCAACTGAGCCAGAAGGTTCCAGCTGTTACAGGCCTGTACGCTGAATTTGCTCACTTCGCCGACGTAACCGGCGTCTTGACCGCCGACGAACAGCAAGTGCTGGCACGCCTTCTGAAGTACGGCCCAAGCGTTCCCGTTCAAGAGCCGACTGGCCGCTTGTTCCTGGTTCTGCCACGGTTCGGCACCATCTCGCCCTGGTCGAGCAAGGCCAGCGACATCGCCCGCAACTGCGGCCTGGATAAAATCCAGCGCCTGGAGCGTGGGATCGCCTTCTACGTCGCCGGGCAGTTCAGCGACGCCGAGGCCGAGCTGATCGCCAGCAGCCTGCACGACCGCATGACCCAGATCATCGTCAGCCAGCTGGAACAGGCTGCCGGCCTGTTCAGCCACGCCGAACCCAAGCCGCTCACCGCGATTGACGTGCTGGGCGGTGGCCGCGCCGCCCTCGAGAAGGCCAACACCGAGCTGGGCCTGGCCCTGGCCGAAGACGAGATCGACTATCTGGTCAACGCCTTCACCGGCTTGAAGCGCAACCCCCACGACATCGAACTGATGATGTTCGCCCAGGCCAACTCCGAGCACTGCCGTCACAAGATCTTCAACGCCAGTTGGGACATCGACGGCCAAAGCCAGGAAAAAAGCCTGTTCGGCATGATCAAGAACACCTACGTGATGCACAGCGAAGGCGTTTTGTCGGCTTATAAGGACAACGCCTCGGTGATCGTCGGCTCCGTCGCCGGTCGCTTCTTCCCGGACCCGGAAACCCGCCAGTACGGCGCGGTGCAGGAGCCGGTGCACATCCTGATGAAGGTTGAAACCCACAACCACCCGACCGCGATTGCCCCGTTCCCGGGCGCAGCCACCGGTTCGGGCGGCGAAATCCGTGACGAAGGCGCCACCGGCCGTGGTGCCAAGCCCAAGGCGGGCCTCACCGGTTTCACCGTGTCCAACCTGCAGATCCCGGGCTTTGAACAGCCGTGGGAAGTGCCGTATGGCAAGCCTGAGCGCATCGTCACGGCGCTGGACATCATGATCGAAGGCCCGCTGGGCGGCGCCGCGTTCAACAACGAATTCGGGCGCCCAGCGCTCACCGGCTACTTCCGGACCTTCGAGCAGTCCATCACCACCCCGCGTGGCGATGAAGTGCGCGGCTACCACAAGCCGATCATGTTGGCCGGCGGCATGGGCAACATCCGTGAAGAACACGTCAAGAAAGGCGAGATTCTGGTCGGCTCCAAGCTGATCGTGCTCGGCGGCCCGGCGATGCTGATCGGCCTGGGCGGCGGCGCGGCCTCTTCCATGGCCACCGGCACCAGCTCGGCAGATCTGGACTTTGCTTCCGTACAGCGCGAAAACCCTGAGATGGAACGCCGTTGCCAGGAAGTCATCGACCGTTGCTGGCAGTTGGGTGACAAGAACCCGATCAGCTTCATCCACGACGTCGGCGCCGGTGGTTTGTCCAACGCCTTCCCGGAACTGGTCAACGATGGCGACCGTGGTGGCCGTTTCGAACTGCGCAACATTCCAAACGACGAGCCGGGCATGGCCCCGCACGAAATCTGGAGCAACGAATCCCAGGAACGCTACGTACTGGCCGTCGGTCCTGAAGACTTCGCACGCTTCCAGGCCATCTGCGAACGCGAGCGTTGCCCGTTTGCCGTGGTCGGCGAAGCCACTGCCGAGCCGCAACTGACCGTCACCGACAGCCACTTCGGCAACAGCCCGGTGGACATGCCATTGGAAGTGCTGCTGGGCAAGGCCCCGCGCATGCACCGTTCGGCGGTACGTGAAAGCGAGCTGGGCGATGATTTCGACCCAAGCACGCTGGACCTGGCCAACAGCATCGAACGCGTGCTGCACCACCCGGCCGTGGCGAGCAAAAGCTTTTTGATCACCATCGGCGACCGCACCATCACAGGCCTGGTTGCCCGTGACCAAATGGTCGGCCCATGGCAAGTGCCGGTGGCTGACGTTGCCGTCACCGCCACCAGCTTCGACGTGTACACCGGTGAAGCCATGGCCATGGGCGAGCGCACACCGCTGGCCTTGCTGGACGCTCCGGCGTCGGGTCGCATGGCCATTGGTGAAACCCTCACCAACATCGCCGCTTCGCGCATCGGCAAGCTGTCCGACATCAAACTGTCGGCCAACTGGATGTCCGCTGCCGGCCACCCGGGTGAAGATGCGCGCCTGTACGACACGGTCAAAGCCGTGGGCATGGAGCTGTGCCCGGAGCTGGGCATCACCATTCCGGTGGGCAAGGACTCCATGTCCATGGCCACCCGTTGGAACGAAGACGGCACCGACAAGAGCGTGACTTCGCCGCTGTCGCTGATCGTTACCGGTTTCGCGCCGGTCACTGACATCCGCCAGACCCTGACCCCGCAACTGCGCATGGACAAGGGCACCACCGACCTGATCCTGATCGACCTGGGCCGTGGCCAGAACCGCATGGGCGCCTCGATCCTGGCGCAAACCCACGGCAAGCTGGGCAAGCAGGCCCCGGACGTCGATGACGCCGAAGACCTCAAAGCCTTCTTCGCCGTGATCCAGGGCCTGAACGCCGACGGCCACCTGTTGGCTTACCACGACCGTTCCGACGGTGGTTTGCTGACCAGCGTTGTCGAAATGGCCTTCGCCGGTCACTGCGGCCTGAACATCGTGCTCGACAGCGTTGCCGAGGATGCTGCCGAAATCAACGGCATCCTGTTCAACGAAGAGTTGGGTGCAGTGATTCAGGTGCGTCAGGACGCTACCCCAGACGTGCTCGCGCAGTTCAGCGCCGCTGGCCTGGCCGAGTGCGTGGCGGTGATTGGCCAGCCGATCAACAACGGCGAAGTCAATATCTCCTTCAACGGCGACACGGTCTTTACCGGTCAGCGCCGCTTGCTGCAACGCCAGTGGGCCGAGACCAGCTACCAGATCCAGCGTCTGCGCGACAACGCCGACTGCGCCGAGCAGGAGTTCGACGTGATCCTGGAAGAAGACAACCCGGGCCTGAGCACCATGCTCAGCTTCGACGTCAACCAGGACATCGCCGCGCCTTACATCAAGAAGGGCATTCGCCCACAGGTTGCCGTACTGCGTGAGCAGGGCGTCAACGGCCAGGTGGAAATGGCAGCAGCGTTCGACCGCGCCGGCTTCAATGCGATCGACGTGCACATGAGCGACATCCTCGCCGGTCGCGTTGACCTCAACGAGTTCAAAGGCCTGGTTGCCTGCGGTGGTTTCTCCTACGGCGACGTGCTGGGTGCCGGTGAAGGCTGGGCCAAGTCGGCCCTGTTCAACAGCCGTGCCCGCGACGCGTTCCAGGGCTTCTTCGAACGCAACGACAGCTTCACCCTGGGTGTGTGCAACGGTTGCCAGATGATGTCCAACCTCAGCGAACTGATCCCGGGCAGCGAGTTCTGGCCGCACTTTGTGCGTAACCGTTCCGAGCAGTTCGAAGCCCGTGTCGCCATGGTGCAGGTGCAGGAGTCCAACTCGATCTTCCTGCAGGGCATGGCCGGTTCGCGCATGCCAATCGCCATCGCCCACGGTGAAGGCCACGCCGAATTCAGCAGCGAAGAAGCGCTGCTTGAAGCCGACCTGTCCGGCACTGTAGCCCTGCGTTTCGTCGACAACCACGGCAAGGTCACCGAAAGCTACCCGGCCAACCCGAACGGCTCGCCACGCGGGATCACCGGCCTTACCAGCCGCGACGGTCGCGTGACCATCATGATGCCGCACCCGGAACGCGTATTCCGCGCCGTGCAAAACTCGTGGCGCCCGGAAGAGTGGAGCGAAGACGGCGCCTGGATGCGCATGTTCCGCAACGCTCGCGTGTGGGTGAACTAAGGCCGTGTACAAGCTCGCCTTCTTCGTGCCCGACAGCCATGTGGAGACGGTAAAAACCGCCGTCTTCGCAGCCGGCGGCGGGCGCATCGGCGACTACGACAGCTGCGCCTGGCAAGTGCTGGGCCAGGGCCAATTCCGCGCGTTGGACGGCAGTCAGCCGTTTATCGGGCAGGTGGGCCAGGTTGAAGTGGTTGAAGAGTGGAAGGTTGAGCTGGTGGTGGCGGATGAGTTGATTGTGGCTGTTGTGGCTGCTCTCAAACTTAGCCACCCGTATGAGACACCGGCGTATGAGGTGTGGCAGTTGGCGGATTTTTGATCGGCTGGCTGCATAAACAAGAAACCCGCTGGGCCAGTTTGGTCAGCGGGTTTTTTGTTGGTTGTAAATGCCAATCGCAGGCAAGCCAGCTCCCACATTTGACCCCGTTGTCAGACCGTACCTCAATTCCATGTGGGAGCTGGCTTGCCTGCGATGGCGTCGGTGCAAGCGCCTCAAAACTTTCCGACAAGCCTTTCAGGTTGTCCGTCGGAACTCGCACACCTAACCTTCTCGAGTCGCTGCCAATCCAGTGACCGGGACTGCAAGCCTGAAAAGTCACTAGGAGCCTATTCCATATGGAGTTTAATGATGATCAGCGACAACTTGCTAACTGGTTCAATCTCATCTCAAGCCGAGTCCCGCCAAGCTGGTGATTCACCATCCGACCAGATCTTCACCGTACTACCCAGTCTGAACACCGAAACCCTGCTCGCCAATGCCTCCCAAGACCTGGCATCCGTACAGGCACTGGCGGGTAATCTGGCTTTTGAAATCGACGGCCCGCACCGTGATGCGGTGCTGGGGATTCATCGGATGGTAGAGGGTATTCAGTTGATGGTGGATCGAGTACTGGATCTACACGAAGTACCCATCAGCAACTGAATAAACCACACTCTGTGGCGAGGGAGCTTGCTCCCGCTGGAGTGCGAAGCGCTCCCAGGATTTTTGGGGCCGCTGCGCAGCCCAGCGGGAGCAAGCTCCCTCGCCACAGGGGAAATCAGGCGTTGATCGGGCGAGTCACCAACCGCTCCAACGCTTCACCCAACCCGGACGCCTTGTCACCCATAACTGATCGTTCCCACGCTCCGCGTGGGAACGCATCCTGTGACGCTCAGCGTCACCCTTGCGCAGGGCGGGACGCAGAGCGTCCGGGGCGGCATTCCCACGCAGAGCGTGGGAACGATCGGTCAGGCGTTGATAGGGCGGGTAACCAACCGCTCCAAAGCCTCACCCAAACCTAAAGCCTTGTCACCAATCAACAAGTGCCAAACCCCGCTATCCAGCTGGCTCACACCCTTGCAACCCAGCGCAGTGAGGTCCGCTTCAGACAGCACCGAATCATCCCCCAACTCCACCCGCAACCGGGTCATCGCTACCGCTTCCAGTTGGCGCACATTCTCTCGGCCACCCAGGGCATTCAGCCACTTTTCGGCCTCGTGTACATTCACCGTCACCGGCTTATCCACAGGCGCAACCGCTGCAGGCTTTGCGGCAACAAACCCCGGCATCGCCAAGCGGATTTCATCAGCAATGCTATCGGCCATCGGCCCGACCACCACCTGCAAACTCCCACCATTCCCCGGCCGCACCACAGCCATGGCACCCAGCGCTTTCAACTCTGCATCCACCGCCTTGTTGCGATCCACCATGTCCAAGCGCAGCCGCGTGGTACAAGCACCCACACTCAGCAAGTTCTCGGCGCCTCCCAACGCCTGGATATAAGCCGTCGCACGCTGGTTATCGCTCATCGCTTCAGCCTGCACCACCTGGATGTCTTCACGGCCCGGCGTCTTCAGGTTGAAGCGGCGGATGCAGTAGCTGAACACCGTGTAGTAGATCACCGAGTAGGCCAGGCCTACCGGTACCACCAACCAGCCATTGGTGGACTTGCCCCAGCCCAGCACCATGTCGATAAACCCACCGGAGAAGGTAAAGCCCAGGTGGATATTCAGCAGGTCGGTGACCGCCATCGACAGGCCGGTGAGCAGCGCGTGAATCAGGTACAGGAAGGGCGCCAGGAACATGAAGGCAAATTCAATCGGCTCGGTCACCCCGGTGAGGAACGAGGTCAGCGCCATCGACAGGAAAATCCCGCCCATCACTTTGCGCCGCTCAGGCAACGCATTGCGGTACATCGCCAGGCAGGCAGCCGGCAAGCCGAACAGCATCACCGGGAACATGCCGGTCATGAACTGGCCGCCTTTGGGGTCGCCAGCAAAGTAGCGGGTCAGGTCGCCCGTGACCACCGCGCCGGTTACCGGGTCGGTGAAGCTGCCGAACACGAACCACGCCATATTGTTGAGGATGTGGTGCAAGCCAGTGACGATCAGCAGGCGGTTGAACACGCCAAACACGAACGCACCGAGGCTGCCGCTTTCCATCAACAGCACGCCGAAGCTGTTGATGCCGTGCTGGATCGGGGGCCAGATCAGGCCGAAAATCACGCCCAGGCCCACCGCGCTGAACCCGGTGACAATCGGCACAAACCGCCGCCCACCGAAGAACGCCAGGTACTCCGGCAACTTGATGTCCTTGAAGCGGTTGTACAGCCCACCGGCCATCAAGCCGCTGGCGATACCGGCGAGCATGCCCATGTTGATGGTGGTGTCCATCACCTTGAGCGTGGAGATCATCACCAGGTAACCAATCGCCCCGGCCAGGCCCGCAGTGCCGTTGTTGTCACGGGCAAAACCCACGGCAATGCCGATGGCGAAGATCAGCGCCAGGTTGGCGAAGATCGCCTGGCCAGCGTCGTGCATCACCGCGATGTTGAGCAAGTCGGTGTCGCCCAGGCGCAGCAGCAGGCCGGCGATCGGCAGGATCGCGATCGGCAGCATCAAGGCGCGGCCCAGGCGTTGCAGGCCTTCGATAAAGTGTTGGTACATGGCGTGTCTCCCTATTCTTGTTGTTTTCAGCTCAGCGGCCAGTGGTGTTGACAGGCTTGGCGAACGGCCTTGGCGCTGCTCAGGTTGAGCAGTTCCTGGCTCAGCTGCCGGCATTGCGCCGCGTCCAGATGGCGAACGCGGTCTTTGATCTCTCCGATCTGCGGCGGGCTTACCGACAGCTCGGTGACGCCCAGGCCGACCAGTACCGGCGTGGCCAGCGGGTCCGACGCCAGGGCACCGCACACGCCGACCCAACGCCCGTGCTTCGCCGCACCGGCGCAGGTGTGCGCGATCAGTCGCAGCAAGGCCGGGTGCAGCGCATCGACGCGCGCGGCCAAGCCTGCGTGGTCGCGGTCCATGGCCAGGGTGTACTGGGACAGGTCATTGGTGCCGATGGACAAAAAGTCCGCATGTTCGGCCAGCTGTTCAGCCATCAGCGCAGCGGCGGGCACTTCGATCATCACCCCCAGTTCGGGGCGCTGGCTCAAACCCAACTCGGCGCACAGTTCATCCAGGCGCTGGCGAATCTGCAGCAGTTCATCCACCTCGCTGACCATCGGCAACAGGATGCGACAACGCGCCAGCGGCGAGACTTGCAGCAGGGCACGCAGTTGCTGGTCGAGCAATTCCGGACGCACTTGGGCCATGCGAATGCCGCGCAGGCCCAACACCGGGTTGGCCTCGATCGGCAGCGGCAAATAGTCGAGCTGCTTGTCGCCGCCCACGTCGATGGTGCGGATGATCACCGACTTGTCGCCCATGGCATCCAATACGGCCTGATAAGCCTGACGCTGTTCCTGCTCATCCGGCGCGGTACGGCGGTCGACGAAGAGGAATTCGGTGCGTAGAAGGCCGACGCCATCGGCACCGTTTTCAAACGCCACTTGGGCCTCGCTGCTGGAGGCAACATTGGCGGCGATTTCAATGTTCACACCGTCGCGGGTGCGTGCCGGTTGTTGCGCCTGGGCCTGTTGCTGCTGGCGACGCAGTTTTTGCGCGTCGCGTATCTGGTGCACTTCAGCATGGCGCGCATCGGTAGGGGCCAGTTCCAGGCGGCCATTGATGGCGTCCAGCACCACGCGCTGGCCCTGAGGCACATCCAATACCTCGGCACCGAGGGCGACCACGCAGGGTAAGCCTTTCCCCCGAGCAAGTATCGCGACGTGGGAGGTGGCGCCGCCTTCGGCCATGCAGATACCGGCGGCCTGCTGTTCACTCAGTTGCAGCAAGTCTGACGGGGTCAGTTCATGGGCGCTGACAATCGATCCGGCGGGTAACTCAAAGTGCCAGGCCTCACCCAGCAAGGCCCGCAATACGCGTTGTTGCAGGTCGCGAAGATCGTTGGCGCGCTCGGCAAACAACGGCTTGCCCAACGCCAACAGCACGGCGCACTGGGCCTGGATCGCATCACGCCAGGCGTGGGTGGCAGCGCTGCCGTGGGCGATGGCGTCGGTGGCCGCTTCCAGCAGCGCCGGGTCTTCGAGCAGTGCAAGGTGAGCGGCGAAGATGTCTTCTTCCTCGACATTCTTGCGTTGGCGGGCATGCTCGAGGGTGCTGCGGATTTCGTCACGCACCTGCTCCAGTGCCGTGTCGAGGCGCTGCTGTTGTTCGTCGGCGCTATGGTTACCGGTGTCTTCGGGCAGCTCGATGCCGGACAGGCGGAACAGTGGCCCGCACACCAGGCCGGGTGCTGCACACACGCCTTGCAGCACATCGGCTTCCACACTGGCGCGACGTGGCGCAGCAGTGGCTACCGGGGCGTGATGGGCTTCGCTGACCGCCACGGATAGCGCCGCGACCAGCCCTTGCAACGCCGCCTCTGCGTCTTGGCCACGGCAACTCACCCGCACTTCGTCGCCTTCGCCGATGCCCAGTCCCATCAAGCCAATCAGGCTGTCGCACGACGCCGATTTATCAGCGAAGTGCAGGTGCGACTGGCTGCTGAAACCCTGGGCGGTCTTGCGGATCAGGGCGGCAGGGCGTGCATGCAAACCGCCTCGATGGGTAATGCGTACGCTGGCGCTGGCCTCGAAGCTGGAGTTATCCACAGCTGCTTGGGCGGTGGCGGTGGTGCGCGCAGCAATCTGCAACAACGGCTCACCGATCTTGACCGTCTTCAGCGTCACGGGCGTCAGCTCAAAGCGGTCACTGTTGGTCAGGATGATCAGGCTCACCAGGCTCTTGCACTGGCGTGCGATGCGGTCCAGATCAAACTGCACTAACGGCTGACCCTCGCTCACCCGTGCGCCGTCCTTCACCAGCAAGGCAAAGCCTTCGCCATTGAGCTCCACGGTGTCGATGCCCACATGCATCAGTACTTCGGCACCGTTATCAGCGCGGATGGTCAGGGCGTGCCCGGTGCGCGCGACGTGGATGATCACGCCGTCACAGGGCGCGTGCAGGCAATCGTTCAACGGGTCGATAGCGAGACCGTCGCCCATGGCGCCGCTGGCGAACACTTCGTCGGGGACGCGGTTCAGGGCCAGCACCGGCCCACTCAAGGGGGCGCTAAGGGTCAATGGATTATTGTTGTTGGGCATGGGCACGGTACTCATCAGGAAAACGCCGCTTTAGTGCGTGCGGGTGACTTTGCTCAGGTGGCGCGGCTGGTCCGGGTCCATGCCCCGTGCCTCAGCAAGGCCTGCGGCCATCACGTAGAAGCTCTGGATAGCCAGGATCGGGTCCAGGCTCGGGTGTTCGGCGCGGCTCAGCGTCAGGTCGCGTTCGGCGATATCGTCCGGCGCAGCCAGCAACACGCGAGCACCGCGTTGGCGCATATCGGCGGCCAGGCTCAGCAGGCCGGCCTGCTCGGCGCCGCGGGGGGCGAACACCAGTAGGGGGTAGTTCTCGTCGATCAAGGCCATCGGCCCGTGGCGCACTTCGGCGCTGCTGAAGGCTTCGGCCTGGATCGCCGAGGTTTCCTTGAGCTTGAGCGCGGCTTCCTGGGCGATGGCAAACCCGGCGCCACGGCCGATCACCATCAAGCGCTGGCTGCCTTTGAGGGCGTCGACGGCCAGGCGCCAATCCTGTCTGGCGGCGTCACGCAGGCCCTCGGGCAAGGCCTGACAGGCTTGCAGCAAGTCGGCTTCTTGATTCCAGTGGCCGATCAACTGTGCACTGGCGCTGAGGGTGGCGATAAAGCTCTTGGTGGCGGCCACGCTGAGTTCCGGCCCGGCGCACAGCGGCACGTGGAACTCGCAGGCGGCTTCCAGCGGTGAGTCTTCGGCATTGACCAGGGAGATGCTCAAGGCACCACGCTTGCGCAACAAGCGCAGACTGTTGACCAGGTCCGGGCTCTGCCCCGATTGGGAGAAACCAAACGCTACCTGGCCGCTGACTTTCATCGGCGCCTGCAACAGGGTCACCACCGACATCGGCAGCGACGCCACCGGAATGCCCACGTGTTGCATGGCCAGGTAGGCGAAGTAACTGGCGGCGTGGTCGGAGCTGCCGCGGGCGATGGTCATCGCCACTTGCGGCGGCTGGCGGCGCAGGCGGCCGGCGACTTCTTCCAGCATCGGGTCCAGGCGCTGCAGTTGGGCCGCGACGGCGTCGCAGGAGGCCAGGGCCTCTTCAAGCATTTTTGAAGTCAATGGTTTCTCCTTCGACCATTACGTCGGTGAGTGTCAGGGAGCGGTCCAGACGCACGCAGTCGGCAAAGCTGCCCGGTTGCAGGCGGCCGCGTTCTTCCAGGCCCAGGTAGTCCGCAGGAAATTGCGACAGGCGTTGTGAGGCTTCACTGATTGGCAGGCCGATTTTCACCAGGTTGCGCAGCGCCTGATCCATGGTCAGCGTGCTGCCGGCCAGGGTGCCGTCGGCCAGGCGCACGCCGCCCAGGCATTTGGTCACGGTGTGGCTGCCCAGCTTGTACTCTCCGTCGGGCATGCCGGCGGCGGCGGTGGAGTCGGTGACGCAATACAGGCACGGGATCGAGCGCAGGGCCACGCGCATGGCGCCGGGGTGCACGTGCAGCAAGTCCGGGATCAGCTCGGCGTACTGGGCGTGGGCCAGCGCGGCGCCGACGATGCCGGGTTCGCGGTGATGCAGCGGGCTCATGGCGTTGTACAAATGGGTGAAACTGGTGGCGCCAGCGGCCAGGGCGGCAACGCCTTCTTCATAGCTGCCCAGGGTGTGGCCGATCTGCATGCGCACGCCGCGTTGGCTGAGGGCGCGAATCAGGCCGTCATGGCCGGCAATTTCCGGGGCGATGGTGATCACCCGGATTGGCGCCAGGCGCAGGTAGGCTTCCACTTCCTGCATCAACGCGGTGTGGGCGAAGTTGGGTTGGGCGCCGAGTTTGCCGGGGTTAATGTAGGGCCCTTCCAAATGCACGCCCAGCACCCGCGCACTGCCCACGGGGCGCTGTTCGCAGAAGCTGCCCAGTTCACCAAGCACGCGGGAAATTTCTTCCACCGGCGCCGTCATGGTGGTGGCCAGCAGCGAGGTGGTGCCGAAACGTACGTGGGTACGGGTGATAGTCTCGAAGGCGCCCGCACCTTCCATGATGTCCGCGCCGCCACCGCCATGCACATGCAGGTCGATAAAGCCCGGCAGCAGGTAGGGCAGGTCGTTGTCGGCCGGGTCGCACGGCGTGCCGTCAATGGCGACCACCTTGCCGTGCTCGTGCACCAGGCGACCACGCATCCAGCCGCTGGGCGTGAGGATATTGTCTTCAGTCATGGGCAGTTCTCTAAGTTCGCATTCAGGCGGAGTAGTCATGGCGGCGCAGCTCTGCGACAAAGTCGTAGTAGTCGTTGCGGCAGTAGGTGTCGGTGATCTCAATCGGCGTGTTGTCGGCGGTGTAGCCCACGCGGGTCATCAGCAGCATGGCGGTGCCGGGGGCGATGCCGACCAGCGCGGCGAACTCATCCGAGGCATTGATCGCCTGGATATGCTGCAAGGCGCGCACGATGGGCTTGCCGATGCTTTCCAAGTATTCGTACAACGAATTGCCGATGGCCTGGGGATGGGGCAGCACCGAGGCCGGCATGGCGGTCATTTCAATCGCCATCACCGTGTCGTCGGCTTTGCGCAGGCGCTTGAGGCGCGCCACTTTGTCGGTGGGCGACAGGCCCAGGCGGATCAGTTCTTCATGGGTCGGCGGGGTGATGTCGCGCTCCAGCCACTGAGACGTCGGCACAAACCCCTTGAGCCGCAGCATCTCGCTGAACCCCGACAGGCGCGACAAGGGTTGTTCCAGGCGCGGCGTGATGAAAGTGCCGGAGCCTTGGCTGCGACGGATCAGCCCTTGAGCCAGCAACACTTCCAGCGCTTTACGGGCGGTGACCCGCGAGATGCTCAATTGCTCGCTGAGGGCGCGTTCCGAAGGCAGGGCCTGTTCGGATTTCCACTGGCCGGCATGGATCGCTGCTTCAAGGCTGCGGGCCAGTTGCAGGTACAGCGGCGTGGATTGCTTGTCGTCGGGGCGCAGGGCCAGGATGGGATTCATCTGTCAGGTTTCCGATGCGTTATTGGAATGTTGTCGCCCGGTAATGGCCGAAAACTAATACCACTTAAATACCATGTCAATGCTGCCAAAACGGTGAAAATCCCGGTTTCATGGCACTTTAATGGGGCTTGGTATCAAGTGGTATTAGAGAGGTCTTTGTGGCGCGCACAAGTGCAGGGTCCCGCGCGGTGAACTGGTATTCACCGGCAGGCGCTGCCTGGGGCAGGAATTATTTTCGAATTATTTTACGAACGGCACGCGATTACGGCCGAATCTCGATGAGGGTGCCGTCTTTGACCAGGTTCCACACTTCGCGCATATCCACATTGCGCATGCCGATGCAGCCGTCGGTCCAGTCCAGGGTGTGGAACCACTGTTCCGGGTAGTCTTCGGTGTCAGGGGTGCCGTGGATCATGATCATGCTGCCCGGCTTTACGCCTTCGCGGCGGGCGCGGGCGGCGTCGCTGATGTTCGGGTAGGAAATGTGCATGGCCAGGTTGAAGCGGTCGCTGGTCTTGCGCCAGTCGATCCAGTAGAGGCCTTCGGGCGTGCGGCGGTCACCTTCGATCAGCTTGTGGCCCTTGGGGTTCTTGCCCAGGGAGATGCGATAGGTCTTGAACGGCTTGCCGTCGTTGATCAGCTGCAGCTGGTGGGCGGACTTGAGCACCAGGACTTTCTCGACCGTTTTACCGCCAAGGGTTTGCACCGTGGAGGCTGGGGACAGCGTGGCGAACGACAGGCAGATCAGAGCAAGCAACCAACGCATTGAAACGGTATCCCTTTGGCGACATTGGCCGGCTTGTTATTGGGCGGGCTTGGACAGCGGTGGCACAGATTCGCTACGTACCGGGTATGCCTGTTGGCGACGGTCAGCGAAGAAGCATTCTAAGGTACGCCCGACCGTGCGGAAAGCCAGCTCGGACCAAGGGATATCGGCTTCGTCGAACAACCTCACTTCCAGGCTTTCCTGGCCAGCGGCAAAGTCCAGGTCGATCAGTTCGGCGCGGTAGAAGATATGCACCTGGCTGATGTGCGGTACATTGATCAGGGTATAGAGGCTCAGGTTGCGCACCCGGGCGCAGGCTTCTTCCAGGGTTTCACGCATGGCCGCCTGCTCGACGGTTTCGCCGTTTTCCATAAAGCCTGCGGGCAGGGTCCAGTAACCCAGGCGTGGCTCGATGGCGCGGCGGCACAACAGCACTTGGTCGCCCCATACCGGCAGGGTACCGGCGACAATATTGGGGTTCTGGTAATGAATGGTCGAGCAGTGGTCGCATACATAGCGCAGGCGTGCGTCGCCTTCGGGAATGCGTTGGGTCACCGGTTTGCCGCACTGGCTGCAGAAATTCATGCTGGGGTTCCTGGACAATGGGCACATCTTGGCTCGGTGCCGGGCGTTCCTGCAAGTTGTCGTTTCGCGACAGCGCTGCGGTTTTGGGGTTGGGCGCTCGCAAGCTTTGGTGCATGATGCAAGGTAGCCAACAGACCGAGATGACTCATGCTGGACGAGCTACTTCGCCGGGTAAGCAACCACACCCCCCATACCCTGGAAACCGACGGGCGTTTCCCCGAGGCTGCGGTGCTGGTGCCGATTACCCGCAGTGACGAACCCGAGCTGATCCTGACCCTGCGCGCCAGCGGCCTGTCGACCCACGGTGGCGAAGTGGCCTTTCCCGGCGGGCGCCGCGACCCTGAAGACCCGGACCTGATCTTTACCGCCTTGCGCGAAGCCGAAGAAGAAATCGGCCTGCCGCCGGGGCTGGTTGAGGTCATAGGCCCGTTGAGCCCGCTGATTTCCCTGCACGGCATCCGCGTAACGCCCTATGTAGGTGTGATCCCCGATTACGTCGAATACCTGGCCAACGACGCCGAGATTGCCGCCGTTTTCAGCGTGCCTTTGGATTTTTTCCGACAGGACCCACGCGAACATACCCACCGCATTGATTACCAGGGCCGTAGTTGGTACGTGCCAAGCTACAGGTTCGGCGAATACAAAATCTGGGGGCTGACAGCGATCATGATCGTCGAGCTGATCAACCTGCTCTATGACGATGCCAAAATCAGCCTGCACCAGCCGCCCAAGAGCTTCATCAATCTATAAGCCATCGTTCAAATGGCATGCCGTGAGGAAAAACCATGAAATACCGCCTGGGCGACGCCCGCGTCGAGACCCATCCCGACAGTTGGGTTGCACCGAATGCCACGCTGGTGGGCAAGGTCAAGCTGGAGGAGGGCGCCAACGTCTGGTTCAACGCGGTGTTGCGTGGCGATAACGAGCTGATCCTGATCGGCAAGAACAGCAACGTCCAGGACGGCAGCGTGATGCACACCGACATGGGCTACCCGCTGACCCTCGGCACCGGCGTGACCATTGGCCATAACGCGATGCTGCACGGCTGTACCGTTGACGACTACAGCCTGATCGGTATCAACGCAGTGATCCTCAATGGCGCCAAGATCGGCAAGCACTGCATCATCGGCGCCAACTCGCTGATCGGTGAGGGCAAGGAAATTCCCGATGGCTCGCTGGTCATGGGCTCGCCAGGCAAAGTGGTGCGTGAGCTGACCGAGGCGCAGAAACGCATGCTTGAGGCGAGCGCCGCGCACTATGTGCATAACTCGCAGCGTTACGCGCGGGATCTGGTTGAGCAGGAAGAATGAGTACGGTTGAACGGCCTGTTGCCTCGCCGTGCGTGAGTATTTGCGCGCTGGACGACGACGATATCTGCACCGGCTGTCAGCGCAATGTGGATGAGATTACGCGCTGGAGCCGCATGGACAACGCCGAGCGCCGGCTGGTGCTGGGGTTGTGCAATGAGCGGGCGGTGGCGAGTGGGATGGTGTGGATGACCCCTGGGAAATCTGGCGCCTGACAGGCCGCCATCGCAGGCAAGCCAGCTCCCACCCTTGATGTGTGAATACCTTCAAATGTGGGAGCTGGCTTGCCTGCGATGAGGCCCTGCCAGACGACATCCTTGTAATTGTGTACCCTGTGCGGCATTGCCCACAGGTCCATCCTCCATGTTTTTCCTGATCGCCTATATCAGTAGCGTCGTGCTAATCAACTTCGCCTTCTCCACCGCCCCACACCTGGACGTCATCTGGTCCGCCTGGGGTGGCCTGGTATTTATCCTGCGCGACATGGTGCAAACCCGCTTCGGCCATGGCGCAATCATCGCCATGCTCGCGGCGCTGGTGCTCTCCTATATCACCTCCGACCCCTCCATCGCCCTGGCCAGCGCTACGGCGTTCGCCGTGTCCGAGTGCATCGACTGGCTGGTGTTCAGTATCACCAAACGCCCGCTGCATGACCGCCTGTGGATAAGTTCGGCGCTGAGCATTCCCCTCGATACCTTTATCTTTTTCGGCCTGATCGGCGCATTGACGCCGGCGGTGGCGGGCACGGCGTTGGTGTCCAAGTTCGCCGGTGTCACCGTGGTCTGGCTGATCATGGCCTGGCGTATCCGCCGGCGGGCTGTCGCCAACTGAGGCCAATTTTTACAGTTCATGTAAAATGCCGGCCTTTCTCCCCCATGATCCGCTCCCCTGAGGACCTGAGATGACCCGAATCGGAACTCCATTGTCGCCAACCGCGACCCGCGTTTTGCTGTGTGGCTGCGGTGAGCTGGGCAAGGAAGTGGTAATCGAACTGCAGCGCCTGGGCGTTGAAGTGATTGCCGTGGATCGCTACGCCAACGCGCCGGCCATGCAGGTGGCGCACCGTAGCCATGTGATCAACATGCTCGACGGCGCCGCATTGCGTGCGGTGATCGAGGCGGAGAAGCCGCATTTCATCGTGCCGGAAATCGAAGCCATCGCCACCGCGACCCTGGTTGAGCTGGAGGCCGAAGGTTTCACCGTGATCCCCACCGCCCGCGCCACGTCGCTGACCATGAACCGTGAAGGCATCCGTCGCCTGGCCGCCGAAGAGCTGGACCTGCCGACCTCGCCGTACCACTTCGCCGATACCTTCGAAGATTACAGCAAGGCCGTCCAGGACCTGGGCTTTCCGTGCGTGGTCAAGCCGGTGATGAGTTCGTCGGGCAAGGGCCAGAGCCTGTTGCGCAGCGCCGACGACGTGCAGAAAGCCTGGGACTACGCCCAAGAGGGCGGGCGTGCCGGTAAGGGCCGGGTGATCATCGAAGGCTTTATCGACTTCGACTACGAAATCACCCTGCTGACCGTGCGCCACATCGGCGGTACCACTTTCTGCGCGCCGGTGGGCCATCGCCAGGAGAAGGGCGACTATCAGGAGTCCTGGCAGCCGCAGGCCATGAGCCCGATTGCCCTGGCAGAGTCCGAGCGCGTTGCCAAAGCCGTGACCGAAGCCTTGGGCGGCCGTGGCTTGTTTGGCGTGGAATTGTTCATCAAGGGCGATCAGGTGTGGTTCAGCGAAGTGTCGCCGCGCCCCCATGACACCGGCCTGGTGACCCTGATTTCCCAAGACCTGTCGCAGTTTGCCTTGCACGCACGCGCCATCCTCGGCCTGCCGATCCCGTTGATCCGTCAATTCGGGCCTTCGGCGTCGGCGGTGATCCTGGTGGAAGGGCAGTCGACCCAGACGGCGTTTGCCAACCTCGGCGCTGCGTTGAGCGAGCCGGATACGGCGTTGCGTCTGTTTGGCAAGCCTGAAGTGAATGGCCAGCGCCGTATGGGCGTGGCGCTGGCGCGGGACGAGTCGATTGAAGCGGCTCGTGCCAAGGCGACACGTGCTTCCCAAGCAGTTGTTGTAGAGCTCTAAGCCGCCACGCTCGTTCCCACGCTTTGCGTGGGAATGCCTCTTGTGACGCGCTGCGTCGCGCTTGGGGACGCAGAGCGTCCCTAACTGCATTCCCACGCAGAGCGTGGGAACGAGCATGGGGTCAGGCGACCTTGTTCAAGTCGTTATCCCGCGTCTCTTTCAGGCACAGCACCGCAATCAAACTCAGCAACGCTGCTGCCGATACATATCCCCCGACATAACTCAAACCACCCATCGCCACCAGCTTGGTCGCGAAGAACGGCGCCGCCGAGGCCCCCACGATCCCACCCAGGTTATACGCTGCCGATGCACCGGTATAACGCACGCGGGTCGGGAACAGTTCTGGCAGCAGCGCGCCCATCGGTGCGAAGGTCACGCCCATCAAAAACAGCTCCAACGCCAGAAACAGCGCCACGGCCCAGGTCGAGCCATGGGTCAGCAGCGGCTCCATGGTAAAGCCCGACAGAATCGCCAGGACCGCGCCTACAATCAGCACCGGCTTGCGCCCGTAGCGATCACTGGCCAGGGCGGCCAGCGGTGTCGCCAGCCCCATGAACAGCACCGCGAAACACAGCAGGCCGAGGAAGGTTTCACGGCTGTAGCCCAAGGTGGAAACGCCGTAGCTCAACGAAAACGCCGTGGTGATATAGAACAGCGCGTAGCACACCACCATCGACGCGGCGCCCAGCAGTACCGGCAGCCAATGCTGGCTGAACAGTTCTACCAGCGGCACTTTCACTGGTTTTTCCTTGGCCACTGCATTGGCGAACACCGGCGTCTCATGCAACTTGAGGCGTGCGTACAGGCCCACCATCACCAGTGCGGCGCTGAGGATGAACGGAATGCGCCAGCCCCAGCTGCGAAATTGCTCGTCATTCAGGCTCATGGCCAAAATCAGGAACAAACCGTTGGCCGCCAGGAAGCCTATCGACGGGCCCAGTTGCGGGAACATGCCGAACCAGGCGCGCTTGCCCTTGGGAGCATTCTCGGTCGCCAGCAAGGCCGCGCCGCCCCATTCTCCGCCAAGGCCCAGGCCCTGGCCGAAGCGCAATACGCACAAGAGGATCGGTGCCCAGGCACCGATGCTGTCGTAGCCCGGCAGCAAGCCGATCAAGGTAGTACATACACCCATCAGTAGCAGTGAAGCCACCAGGGTTGATTTACGGCCGATACGGTCACCGAAGTGACCGAACAACGCCGACCCCAGAGGGCGGGCGATAAAAGCGATACCGAAGGTCAGGAACGATGCCAGCATCTGCGCGGTGCCGGAGGTCTGTGGGAAGAACACCGGGCCGATCACCAGGGCGGCAGCCGTGGCGTAGATGTAGAAATCGTAGAACTCAATGGCGGTGCCGACGATGCTCGCGGTGGCGACGCGGGCGGTCGAGTTGGCAGGTGCGGCGCTCGCAGCCTCTTGGTAGGTGGTGCTCATGACGTTATCCCTGACGGTTATTGCGCGTTTGGACGCGGATTATTATTGGTCGAACACCCATGGATCAGGGTTGTGCGCGGGGCGGCTCGGGATGGGAGCAAACACCGGTCGGACATGGTAAGGCGGTGCCAGGACACGCTGGGTGCGGATAGCACGCGGTCTGGCGGGGCTTGGGTAAGCCGCAGGGATTATAGGAAGGGGGCTAAGGATCCAACAAGGGGCTGGTGAGGATCTATGGCCTGGAACTGGATCAATGTGGGAGCTGGCTTGCCTGCGATAGCATCACTGCGGTGTGATTGACACCCCTAAGCGCCTGCATCGCGGGCAAGCCCGGCTCCCACACAAGTCAGCTCCCACATTGACCGGGTTGAGCCTGCTGAGGTCAGGCAGCGACTGGCACGTGGCTGGTATGCCAGATCAATACTTTGCTCACCCGGTTGTCTTCGGTCTCGAGGATTTCCAGGCGATAGCGGCCGACTTTCAGGCAGACCGCGCAATCGGGGATGGTTTCCAGCGCTTCGGTCACCAGGCCGTTGAGGGTTTTGGGGCCGTCGCTGGGCAGGTGCCAGCCCAGGCTCTTGTTCAGTTCGCGGATCGAAGCGGCGCCATCGATGATGTAGCGGCCATCGGGCTGGGCTTCGATGTGCGGGTTATCCACAGCCTGATCGCTTTCGAATTCGCCGACGATTTCTTCCAGGATATCTTCCAGGGTGACGATGCCCAGCACTTCACCGTACTCGTCCACCACCATGCCCAGGCGCCGCTGCTGTTTGTGGAAATTCAGCAGTTGCAGCTGCAACGGCGTGCTTTCCGGCACGAAGTAAGGCTCGTGGCAGGCGGCGAGCAGGGCCTCTTTGGTCAGGCTGGCGTCGGGCAGCAGGTGTTGGACCTGCCGGGTATTGAGCACGGCCTGCACCTGGTTGATGTCGCTGTGGAACACGGGCAGGCGGGTGCGCGGTGAGGTGCGCAACTGTTCGATGATGTCTTCTATCGACTCATCAAGGTTGATGCCGTCCACTTCGCTGCGCGGCACCAGGATGTCGTTGACCGTGATGTTGTCCAGGGCATGGATACCTGGCAGGCCGGGAGTGCGGTCGGCGTCGGTGTCGGGCTCTGGGTCGTCATCATGGTCGGGCAGGGGCTCGTCGCTGTTTTTCACCACGCCGGATTTGCGTGCAAACGGGCGCAATAACAGCTGGCTGATGCCATTGAGCAGCCAGGCCAGCGGGTAAAGGATTTTCAGCGGCACGCCCAGCAATGTATTGCCAAAGCCCAGCACTGCTTGGGGGTGACGGGTAGCCAGGGTACGGGGCAGGTAGTCGGCCAGCACCAGCAGCCCTGCGCAGGAAATCAGCCAGCCTAGCCAGGGCCCGTTCTCTGCCCAAGCATAGATCGCCAACAGGGTGCAGAGAATCACCACGGCGGCGCGGCACAGGCTGTTGCACAGGATCAGGCTATGGCGCGGGAAGCTCAGGCGTGCGGCCGCCTTGTCGCCCTGGCGTGTGCCAGGGCGTAGGGCCAGCAGGTGTTGTTGCGCGGCTTCAATGGCGGTAAACAGTGCTGCCCATAGAATCAGCAGGGCAATTACGGCGAGCATCGGCCCTAAGGGCAAGTTGTCCATGATCACTGCCCGTCAGATATGCAGGATGTATTCGCGAACCAGCTTGCTGCCGAAATAGGCCAGCATCAACAGGCAGAAACCGGCCAGGGTCCAGCGGATGGCCTTGTGCCCACGCCAGCCGAGGCGGTTGCGCCCCCACAGCAGCACGCTGAACACGACCCAGGCCAGGCACGCCAGCAAGGTTTTATGGACCAGGTGCTGGGCAAACAGGTTTTCGACGAACAGCCAGCCGGAGATCAGCGACAGCGACAGCAGGGTCCAGCCGGCCCACAGGAACCCGAACAGCAGGCTTTCCATGGTTTGCAGCGGCGGGAAGTTCTTGATCAACCCGGACGGGTGCTTGTGCTTGAGCTGGTGATCCTGCAGCAGCAGGAGCAGGGCCTGGAACACCGCGATGGTGAACATGCCGTAGGCGAGGATCGACAACAGGATGTGGGCAAGGATGCCCGGCTCCTCGTCGATCACCTGTACGGTGCCAGTAGGGGTGAACTGCGCCAGCAGCACCGTCAGCATTCCCAGGGGGAATAGCAGCACCAGCAGGTTCTCCACCGGAATCCGGTAGCAGGCCAGCAGCGTCAGCGCGATGACGGCCGCGGCGATCAGGCTGGCGGCGCTGAAAAAGTCCAGGCCCAGGCCGACCGGGGTCATCAGGTGGGTGAACAGGCTGGCGGCATGGGCCAGCAGGGCCAGCACGCCAAGGCCGACGAGCAGACGTTTGTCCGCTTTGGTGCCTTGGGCCAGACGAGTGCCCTGATAGAGGGTCGCAGCGGCATACAAAATGGCGGCGGCGAGGCTGGGTAGCAAACTGGGTGACAAGGGGAGCATAAATCCTGGTAGGCAAGCCCGAAAGGCGTTGAGTTTGGCACACACCTGCGTTGCACGAAAGACTCCCGGGCCAGACAGCGGGTGTGCATGGGCGCAGTCTTCGCTATAATCCGCGACCTGCCCACGCCGCAGGCTCGGCGAACGCTGTTTTTAATAGCGATTTCCCCCAGCCTGGGCCGCCATTACCTCGGTCTACCTGCATTTCGATGAATAGGGCCTGAAAGGATCGCGCATGTTTGAAAACTTGACTGACCGTCTCTCGCAGACGCTGCGCCACGTTACCGGCAAGGCCAAGCTGACCGAGGACAATATTAAAGACACCCTGCGTGAAGTGCGCATGGCGTTGCTGGAAGCCGACGTGGCTTTGCCGGTGGTGAAGGACTTCGTCAACTCGGTCAAGGAGCGTGCGGTCGGCACCGAAGTGTCCCGCAGCCTGACCCCGGGCCAGGCCTTTGTGAAGATCGTCCAGGCCGAACTCGAAAGCCTGATGGGCGCGGCCAACGAAGACCTGAACCTCAGTGCCGTGCCGCCAGCCGTCGTGCTGATGGCGGGTCTGCAAGGTGCGGGTAAAACCACCACCGCCGGCAAACTGGCGCGCTTCCTCAAAGAGCGCAAGAAGAAATCCGTGATGGTGGTATCGGCCGACGTGTACCGTCCGGCGGCCATCAAGCAGTTGGAAATGCTCGCGGGCGAAGTGGGCGTGACCTTCTTCCCGTCCGACCTGAGCCAGAAGCCGGTCGACATCGCCAACGCGGCTATTAAAGAAGCCAAGCTCAAGTTCATCGACGTGGTTATCGTCGATACCGCCGGTCGCCTGCACATCGACGAAGAGATGATGGGCGAGATCAAGGCGCTGCATGCCGCGATCAACCCGGTCGAGACCCTGTTCGTGGTCGACGCCATGACCGGCCAGGATGCGGCCAACACCGCCAAGGCTTTTGGTGACGCACTGCCGCTGACCGGCGTGATCCTCACCAAGGTCGACGGCGACGCCCGTGGCGGTGCCGCGCTGTCGGTACGTGCCATTACTGGCAAGCCGATCAAGTTCATCGGCATGGGCGAGAAGAGCGAAGCGCTCGAGCCGTTCCACCCTGAGCGTATCGCCTCGCGCATCCTCGGCATGGGTGACGTGCTCAGCCTGATCGAGCAGGCCGAAGCCACGCTCGACAAGGACAAGGCCGACAAACTGGCCAAGAAGCTGAAGAAGGGCAAGGGCTTCGATCTCGAAGACTTCCGCGACCAGCTGCAACAGATGAAGAACATGGGCGGCCTCGGCGGCCTGATGGACAAGCTGCCCAACATCGGCGGTGTGAACCTGGCGCAAATGGGCAACGCCCAGGGCGCGGCAGAGAAACAGTTCAAGCAGATGGAAGCCATCATCAATTCCATGACCCCGGCCGAGCGCCGCGACCCTGAGCTGATCAGCGGTTCGCGCAAGCGCCGGATCGCCATGGGTTCCGGCACCCAGGTGCAGGACATCGGTCGCTTGATCAAGCAGCACAAGCAGATGCAGAAGATGATGAAGAAATTCTCCGCCAAGGGCGGTATGGCCAAGATGATGCGCGGCATGGGCGGTATGTTGCCCGGCGGCGGCATGCCTAAAATGTAAAGTATTCGAGCGCAAGCCTTGCTTGCGCTCCGCCCCACAAGGATGTGGGATCTCCAGCAAACCCGCCGTTGGCGGGCGCTGACTCGCCGTTTTAACCGACGGCTCTATAGCAGATCTGAATGGCACGCTGATAGGCGCCAGAAAAAGACATTTGCAAAAGTCCGGATATTCCTTAGAATATGCGGCCTTTCGGGCACCTATGCCCGCTGTGCATTTAGATTTGCAGCACCGACTACAGGAACGATGTTCACATGCTAACAATCCGTCTTGCCCTTGGCGGCTCCAAAAAGCGCCCGTTTTACCACTTGACCGTAACCGACAGCCGCAACCCGCGTGACGGTTCGCACAAGGAACAGGTTGGTTTCTTCAACCCTGTTGCTCGTGGTCAAGAAGTTCGTCTGTCCGTGAACCAAGAGCGCGTAGCCTACTGGCTGAGCGTTGGCGCACAGCCATCCGAGCGCGTTGCAAAACTGTTGAAGGACTCGGCTAAGGCCGCAGCCTGAGCAATATGAACGCGACGCCAGCTGTTGCTGATGATTTGATCGTTATCGGCAAGATTTACTCTGTTCATGGCGTTCGCGGCGAAGTGAAGGTGTATTCCTTTACTGATCCGACTGAAAACCTGTTGCAGTACAAAACCTGGACGCTCAAGCGCGAAGGGAGTGTGAAGCAGGTTGAGCTGGTCAGTGGACGCGGGAGCGACAAGTTCCTGGTCGCAAAGCTCAAGGGTCTTGATGATCGTGAAGAAGCTCGTCTTCTGGCCGGTTATGAGATCTGCGTGCCGCGCAACCTGTTCCCTGAATTGACCGACGGCGAGTACTACTGGTACCAGCTGGAAGGTCTGAAGGTTATTGATCAACTCGGGCAATTGCTGGGGAAAATCGATCATCTTCTGGAAACCGGCGCCAATGATGTAATGGTGGTCAAGCCTTGCGCTGGCAGCCTGGATGACCGTGAACGCCTGTTGCCCTATACCGAGCAATGCGTGTTGGCCGTCGACCTGGCCGCGGGCGAGATGAAGGTGGAATGGGACGCGGACTTCTAAGCGTGGCTAATTTGCGCATTGAAGTGATCAGTTTGTTTCCCGAGATGTTTTCCGCCATCAGCGAGTACGGCATCACCAGTCGGGCGGTGAAACAGGGGCTGTTGCAGCTCACCTGTTGGAACCCGCGAGACTACACGACGGATCGACATCACACTGTGGACGATCGCCCATTTGGCGGTGGCCCGGGCATGGTGATGAAGATCAAGCCCCTGGAAGACGCGTTGGTTCAGGCCAAGGCAGCCGCCGGGGAGAAGGCGAAGGTAATTTACCTGTCCCCTCAAGGCCGTCAGCTGAAACAGGCGGCGGTACGCGAACTGGCGAATGAGGAAAGTTTGATCCTGATTGCCGGTCGCTATGAAGGCATTGACGAGCGTTTTATTGAAGCTCATGTCGATGAAGAGTGGTCGATTGGGGACTATGTCCTGTCTGGCGGCGAGCTGCCGGCGATGGTCCTGATAGATGCGGTTACACGACTGCTGCCCGGAGCTTTAGGGCATGCGGACTCCGCGGAGGAAGATTCCTTCACGGATGGTTTGCTGGATTGCCCGCACTACACCCGTCCGGAGGTGTATGTGGATCAGCGTGTTCCCGACGTATTGCTAAGTGGCAATCACGCACACATCCGGCGTTGGCGTTTACAGCAGTCCCTTGGTCGGACCTATGAACGACGCGCCGATCTTCTGGAAAGCCGCTCGCTTTCTGGAGAAGAGAAGAAGCTGCTCGAGGAATACATCCTCGCGCGGGACGATAGTTAACAACGTATCGATGGTAGGTCCATTGACTTACCTTAGGAGCACAGCATGACTAACAAAATCATCCTTGCACTCGAAGCAGAGCAGATGACCAAAGAGATCCCTACCTTTGCCCCGGGCGACACCATTGTCGTTCAGGTGAAAGTGAAGGAAGGCGACCGTTCGCGTCTGCAAGCGTTCGAAGGCGTGGTAATCGCCAAACGTAACCGTGGTGTGAACAGTGCTTTCACTGTTCGTAAAATCTCCAACGGTGTTGGCGTAGAGCGTACTTTCCAGACCTACAGCCCGCAAATCGACAGCATGGCCGTCAAGCGTCGCGGTGACGTACGTAAAGCCAAGCTGTACTACCTGCGTGACCTGTCCGGTAAAGCAGCTCGCATCAAGGAAAAACTGGCTTAAGTCCAGCTTCCCGATGCAGAAAAAAGCAGCCTACGGGCTGCTTTTTTGTGCCTGAAATTTGCCTATACGCCGGTATTGACCCATGACCACCCGCCTCGAAGAAATCCAACGCCGTACCGACCTGTCCGTCACTCACGTGACCAAGGCCGTGTTCCCGCCCACCACCAACCACCACAACACCCTGTTCGGCGGCACCGCCCTGGCATGGATGGACGAAGTGTCGTTCATCACCGCCACGCGTTTCTGTCGCTTGCCTTTGGTGACGGTCTCCACCGACCGTATCGACTTCAACCACGCGATCCCGGCCGGCTCTATCGTTGAGCTGATCGGTCGGGTGATCAAGGTCGGCAACACCAGCCTCAAGGTCGAGGTTGAAGTGTTCGTCGAGAGCATGAGCGCTGATGGCCGTGAAAAGGCGATCCAGGGCGTGTTCAGCTTCGTCGCGATTGACGCAGATAAACGCCCTGTCCCGGTACTGCCTGGCTTTGTTGACTGATTACTCGGTGGTGCTGGCCTGCGGTTGAATGACCGCCAGCAAGGTCCAGCCCGCTACAGGCTTCAAATTGCTCTCGGGCGAGACCACATGCACCCAGCCGCTGGTGTCCCGGGCAAACAGCAAGGTAGCCCGCTCGCCGTGCAACGCCTGGTACTGCTCCCAGCCAAAGCCGTCGGTGAGGTTGGTGCTATACAGTTCGGCGCCCTGGCCCAACAGGCTGGCCAGTTTGGTGTAGCTCAAAGGTTGGCTGCCCAGCAAATGGCCACGGTGTTCATGGCTGGCCTTGTGCTTGTCGGTGCGACGGTTTTCCTGGCTGCTGGCCAGGGCGAACAGGCGATGGCCGAAGTCATGGCGAAAACGCATGGTGGCCAAGGCATTCAGTTCGCCAGAAGGCGAGAGGGCGAGCAGATGCCCCAGGCCGACCAGGTCCAGATGGGATTCGGCATGCTGGGAGGCCGGGTTGCCGAAGTACGTAGGCAAGCCTTCCATACGACTGGCGCGGATGTTTTCCCAGCTGGAATCCGTCAGCAACACGCGGCTGCCCAATTGCTGCAACGCCTTGCCGAGTGCTCGCGCCGGGCTGTTCGCACCCACGATCAGGAAGCCGCTAGGCGCCGGCTCAGCGACTTTGAGCAGGCGGGCCAAGGGGCGTGCCGTGGCGCTTTGCAGCACCACGGTGCCGATGATCACCGCGAAGGTCAGCGGCACCAGCAACAACGCGCCTTCGTGGCCAGCCTCATCCAGGCGGATCGCAAAGATCGCTGACACCGCCGCCGCCACAATGCCCCGTGGGGCGATCCAGGCCAGCAGCGCGCGCTCGCGCCAGTTCAACCCCGAGCCAAAGGTCGAAAGCGCCACGTTCAACGGGCGTGCAATGAATTGGATGATCAACAGCAGGATCAACACGAACGGGCCCAGGGCGATCATGGCGTTCAGGTCCAGGCGTGCCGCCAGCAGGATAAACAGCCCGGAAATCAGCAACACACTGAGGTTTTCCTTGAAGTGCAGGATGTGTCGTACATCCACGCCTTTCATGTTCGCCATCCACATGCCCATCAGCGTGACCGCCAGCAGGCCGGACTCATGCATCACCTGGTTGGAGGCAATGAAGATGCCCAGCACGCCTGCCAGTGTCGCCAGGTTATGCAGGTATTCCGGCAACCACTGGCGGCGCATGATCTGCCCCAGTACCCAGCCACCGGCGATGCCGAACAGGCTGCCGCAAAGGATAACGCCGCCGAAGGTCAGCAGGCTGTGGCTCAAACCGTCGCCCGATGCACTGGCGATGATGAAGCTATACACCACTACCGCCAGCAGTGCGCCAATCGGGTCGATAACGATGCCTTCCCAGCGCAGGATGTTGGCGATGGAGGCTTTGGGACGCACCACACGCAACATGGGCACGATCACGGTTGGGCCGGTGACCAGTGTCAGGGTGCCGAACAGCAGTGCCAGCATCCAGTCGAAACCCAGCAGCCAGTGGGTGGCCAGGGTGATCACCGCCCAGGTCGAGAGTGCGCCGACGGTGACCAGCCGGTGGACGACGCTGCCGATTTCCTTCCATTCCGACAGGTGCAGGGTCAGGCTGCCCTCAAACAGGATCAGCGCCACTGCCAACGACACCAACGGCATCAACAGAGGGCCGAACATTTCTTGCGGGTCGAGCCATCCGAGTATCGGCCCTGCCAGAATCCCGCTCAGCAGAAGAAACAGAATCGCCGGCAGTTTCAGGCGCCAGGCCAGCCACTGGCAGCCGAGTGCGGCCACGCCAATGCCGCCAAAAGCCAACAAAATCTGTTGTTCGTTCATTAAAGCTTCCTGTTCCTTGAAATAGCGGGCTATGAAAGACTAATGGCTCTTGTCACAGTTCCTTAAATAATACGCGTATTGCCTTGTGCTAAGTCGCTTGAGTGCCCATGCCTGCCATTGACCATCCCCTGATCGACCGCTTCCTCGACGCCCTCTGGTTGGAAAAAGGCCTGTCGGACAACACACGCCAGGCCTACCGCAGCGACCTGGCGCTGTTCAACGGCTGGCTGCAGGAGAAAAACCTCGAACTGATCAATGCCGGGCGCGAGTTGATCCTCGATCACCTGGCCTGGCGCCTGGAGCAGAACTACAAACCGCGCTCCACTGCGCGATTCCTCTCCGGCGTGCGTGGCTTTTATCGCTACCTGCTGCGGGAAAAACTCATTGCCGTCGACCCGACCCTGCAAATCGACATGCCGCAACTCGGCAGGCCGTTGCCCAAATCCTTGTCGGAAGCCGACGTCGATGCCCTGCTCGCGGCCCCGGACCTGAGCGAGGCCATCGGCCAGCGCGACCGTGCCATGCTGGAGGTGCTGTATGCCTGCGGCCTGCGCGTCACCGAACTGATCAGCCTGACCCTGGAGCAGGTCAACCTGCGCCAGGGCGTGTTGCGCGTGATGGGCAAGGGCAGCAAGGAGCGGCTGGTGCCGATGGGCGAGGAGGCGATTGTGTGGGTCGAGCGCTACATGCGCGATGCGCGCCACGAACTGCTGGGTGGGCGCCCCAGCGACGTGCTGTTTCCCAGCCAGCGCGGCGAGCAGATGACCCGCCAGACCTTCTGGCACCGCATCAAGCACCAGGCCAAAGTGGCCGGGATCGGCAAGGCGCTGTCGCCCCACACCTTGCGCCATGCGTTCGCCACCCACTTGCTCAACCACGGTGCGGATTTGCGCGTAGTGCAAATGCTGCTTGGGCACAGCGACTTATCCACAACCCAGATCTACACCCATGTGGCACGCGCACGTTTGCAGGACATGCACGCCAAGCACCACCCGCGCGGATAAAACCGTCAGAAATGGCCCATTTTAGCTGTCGCGGTCTGCCCTCCCGCCCAACTGTGGTAGGCTTTGCCGGTTCGCAAAGGGGACGGCACCCGTTGTGTTCCAGATCAGTATTCTGCTCCCGTCCCTGCCTCTGCCTTCAGGAGTTCCCATGCGCTTGACCCAGATTATTGCCGCCGCAGCCATTGCGTTGGTTTCCACCTTTGCGGTCGCCGATGATGCGGCCGAGCAAACCATTCGCAAGAGCCTGGCCAACCTGGCGCTCGACACCCCGATCGAAAGCATCAGCGCCAGCCCCATGGCCGGCCTGTATGAAGTCAAGCTCAAGGGCAGCCGCGTGCTGTACGCCAATGCCGATGGCCAGTACATCGTCCAGGGCTACCTGTTCCAGCTCAAGGATGGCAAGCCGGTCAACCTGACCGAGAAGGCCGAGCGCCTGGGCGTGTCGAAGCTGATCAACGGCATCCCGGTGGCTGAAACCGTGGTTTACCCCGCCATTGGCGAAACCAAGACCCATATCACCGTGTTCACCGACACCACCTGCCCGTACTGCCACAAGCTGCACGCTGAAATCCCGGCACTGAACAAGCTGGGCGTGGAAGTGCGCTACGTCGCCTTCCCGCGCCAGGGCCTGGGTTCGCCGGGTGACGAGCAGTTGCAGGCGGTGTGGTGCTCGGCCGACAAGAAAGCGGCCATGGACAAGATGGTCGACGGCAAGGAAATCAAATCGGCCAAATGCGCCAACCCGGTTTCCAAGCAGTTCGCCCTGGGCCAATCCATTGGTGTGAACGGTACACCGGCCATCGTTTTGGCCGACGGCCAGGTGATTCCGGGCTACCAGCCGGCGCCGCAAGTTGCCAAACTGGCACTGGGTGCCAAGTAAGCATTTATCGTTGAGCCTTTGACGATCATGGCCCGCCGAACCGTCGGCGAGTCATTAATTGAGAGCCGCAGTTGTGCGGCTGTTTTCACGGCCGACCTAGCGTCGGCCGTTTCATGGGGAGTTCTTCAGTGAAACCGGTCAAAGTAGGCATCTGTGGGTTAGGGACCGTCGGTGGCGGTACCTTCAACGTACTTCAGCGTAACGCTGAAGAAATTTCCCGCCGCGCAGGTCGCGGGATTGAAGTGGCGCAGATTGCCACGCGTTCGCCAAAGCCTCAGTTCGAAACGACCGGTATTGCGATTACCAACGATGTGTTCGCCGTAGCCACCAACCCTGAGATCGATATCGTTATCGAGCTGGTAGGCGGCTACACCGTGGCCCGCGAGCTGGTGCTCAAGGCCATCGAGAACGGCAAGCACGTGGTCACCGCCAACAAGGCGCTGATCGCCGTGCACGGCAACGAGATCTTCGCCAAGGCCCGCGAGAAGGGCGTGATCGTAGCGTTCGAAGCCGCGGTGGCCGGTGGTATCCCGGTGATCAAGGCGATCCGTGAAGGCCTGTCCGCCAACCGCATCAACTGGGTAGCCGGCATCATCAACGGCACCGGTAACTTCATCCTCACCGAAATGCGCGAGAAGGGCCGTACCTTCGAAGACGTGCTGGCCGAAGCCCAGGCCCTGGGTTACGCCGAAGCCGACCCGACCTTCGACGTGGAAGGCATCGACGCCGCCCACAAGCTGACCATCCTGGCCTCCATCGCCTTTGGTATCCCGCTGCAGTTCGACAAGGCCTACACCGAAGGCATCACCAAGCTGACCACCGCCGACGTCAACTACGCCGAAGCCCTGGGCTACCGTATCAAGCACCTGGGCGTGGCGCGCAGCACCCCGGCGGGCATCGAGTTGCGGGTTCACCCGACGCTGATCCCGGCCGACCGCCTGATCGCCAACGTCAATGGTGTGATGAACGCGGTGATGGTCAACGGCGACGCCGCCGGTTCTACCTTGTTCTACGGCGCCGGTGCCGGCATGGAGCCGACCGCGTCGTCGGTGATCGCCGACTTGGTGGACGTGGTTCGCGCCATGACCAGCGACCCGGAAAATCGCGTGCCGCACCTGGCCTTTCAGCCGGACTCGCTGTCGGCCCACCCGATCCTGCCGATCGAAGCCTGCGAAAGTGCCTACTACCTGCGCATCCAGGCCCAGGACCATCCAGGCGTGTTGGCCCAGGTAGCCAGCATCCTGTCGGAGCGCGGTATCAACATCGAGTCGATCATGCAGAAGGAAGTCGAGGAGCAAAACGGCCAGGTGCCGATGATCCTGCTGACCCACCGCGTGCTCGAACAGCACATCAACGATGCCATCCATGCCCTCGAAGCCCTGCAAGGCGTGGTCGGCCCGGTGGTGCGCATTCGCGTCGAGCACTTGAACTAACCGATTTGTTCCAGGGGCCCCGTCCATTCGGCGGCCCCTGTTCGAGAATGTTTTAGAGGAGCCAGTCATGCGTTACATCAGCACCCGCGGCCAGGCACCGGCCCTGAATTTCGAAGACGTTCTGCTGGCAGGCCTTGCCACCGACGGCGGCCTGTATGTGCCGGAAAACCTGCCACGCTTCACCCAGGAAGAAATCGCCTCCTGGGCCGGCCTGCCGTATCACGAGCTGGCTTTCCGAGTGATGCGCCCGTTCGTGACCGGCAGCATTCCGGATGCGGACTTCAAGAAGATTCTGGAAGAAACCTATGGCGTGTTTTCCCACAACGCCATCGCGCCCCTGCGCCAACTGAACGGCAATGAGTGGGTACTGGAGCTGTTCCACGGCCCGACCCTGGCGTTCAAGGACTTCGCCCTGCAACTGCTCGGTCGCCTGCTCGACTACGTGCTGGAAAAACGTGGCGAGCGCGTGGTGATCATCGGTGCTACCTCCGGCGATACCGGCTCGGCGGCCATCGAAGGGTGCAAGCACTGCGAAAACGTCGACATCTTCATCCTGCACCCGCACAAGCGCGTGTCGGAAGTGCAACGTCGGCAGATGACCACCATCTTCGGTGAGAACATCCACAACATCGCCATCGAAGGCAACTTCGATGACTGCCAGGAAATGGTCAAGAACAGCTTCGCTGACCAGAGCTTCCTCAAGGGCACACGCCTGGTGGCGGTGAACTCGATCAACTGGGCGCGGATCATGGCCCAGATCGTCTACTACTTCCACGCTTCGCTGCAGTTGGGCGGCCCGGCGCGTTCGGTGTCGTTCTCGGTGCCGACCGGCAACTTCGGCGACATTTTTGCCGGTTACCTGGCGCGCAACATGGGCCTGCCGATCAACCAGTTGATCGTCGCCACCAACCGCAACGACATCCTGCATCGCTTCATGAGCGGCAACCAGTATGTGAAGGAAACCCTGCACGCCACGCTGTCGCCGTCCATGGACATCATGGTGTCGTCGAACTTCGAGCGCCTGCTGTTCGACATGCACGGTCGTAACGGCGCAGCCCTGGCCGAGTTGATGAACAGCTTCAAGCAAGGTGGCGGTTTCAGCGTCGAGCAAGAGCGCTGGACCGAAACCCGCAAGCTGTTCGATTCCCTGGCCGTGGACGATGCGCAGACCTGCGAAACCATCGCGCAGGTCTATGCCGAGACCGGCGAAGTGCTCGACCCGCACACGGCTATCGGCGTGAAAGCCGCCCGCGAATGCCGCCGCAGCCTGGATATTCCAATGGTGATCCTCGGTACCGCACACCCGGTCAAGTTCCCGGAAGCGGTCGAGAAAGCCGGCATTGGCAAGGCGCTGGATCTGCCGGAACATTTGACCGACCTGTTCGAGCGCGAAGAGCGCTGCACCGTGTTGGCCAATGACCTGAAGGCGGTGCAGGCGTTCGTCAGCCAGCATGGCAATCGGGGCAAGCC
>NZ_BCBO01000041.1:0-7678 GCF_001320835.1 Pseudomonas sp. NBRC 111138
GGCTCCCACATTCAGCTAACTCACCCGCTGACCATGAGGCGGATATCAGGCTGCTACAGGTATGCATTCAGCTTTTTTGCAGTCGGCCAAGCCCGTCCTCGTGACGGGCTTTTTCATTCTGGCGAGCCATACTTGCCCAGTCGCCCAATCAAGGAAACCCAACCGGTGCAGGTTTTGATCCAATGGACGTTGAAGCTGGTGTGCCTGTTGTGGCTCATCCAGGTGCCCATGAGCCTGGCCGCCGTCAGCCTGCCGTTCAAACTGGTGCCGGCGTTTATCCCGCTTGAACCTATGCCGCTGGCGCCGACGGAGCAGCAGTGGTTGGCGGCGCATCGGACACTCAAAGTGGGCATCTCGATAGATGACTACCAGCCGATCGATATCACCCGTGACCGCAATCGCTACCAGGGCATCAGCGCCGATTATTTGAGCCTGGTTGGCGCACGGCTGGGTGTGCCCATGCAAGTGCTGGGCTTTTCCGAGCGCGCCCAGGCGGTCGAAGCGCTGCGCAACGGCACCATCGACATACTCACCAGTGCCAATGGTTACGAGCGTGACGTACCCGGCCTGCAATTCACCCCGGACTACATGCCCGACCGCTCGGTGGTGGTGCTGCGTCGCGACGATACCCAAGGCGACGATCTGGCCGGCAAGAAGCTGGTGTTGCTCGACGGCTACGCCAACGTGCAGAAGGTTCACGCGGCGTATCCCGACAGCCACATCATGCTCGCCCCTAACCTCTACAGCGGCCTCGAAGCCTTGAAGCAAGGTGACGTCGATGCGTTTATCGGCAACGAAGTGATTGTGCGCGCCTATAAATCGCTGCGGCCTTACCTGGGGTTGCAGATCAAGGAGCAGAGCCGGCTGGCGCCCATCGGTTTTGCCTTCGCCACCCGCCAGGCAGATCCGTTGTTGGGGGCCATGATGAATCGCGCGCTGGCAAGCCTCGACGAGTCGGTGCAGCGTGAAATCCTCGCGCGCTGGACCACCGGGCTCGGCGTCGGTATCAGTGGTGAGCGCATTGCGTTGTCGGCGTCGCAACAGGCCTGGGTGCGCGAGCATCCCCATGTCGTGGTGGTGGCCCAGCAGATGTCTCCGTACATATTCAAGGATAAGGATGGCCACTGGGTTGGCTTGAATGTGGATTTGTTGCATCGCATCACGCGCATGACCGGTTTGCAATTTATCTTTGAAGAGGTGCACTCCACCGCGCAAACCCTGGAATGGCTGGAAACAGGCAGGGCGCAGATGAACACGACCCTGGCCGTTAACCGCGAGCGCAGCACAGTGCTCAACTTCAGCCATGGGTATGGTGGGTCCGGCTGGGTGTTTGTCGAGCGTGCCGATGCCGCGCCGCTCACCGGCTTGAAGCAGTTGGACGGCAAGGTGCTGGCGCTGCCGGCACGTCATGTATTGGAAAATGATATTCGCCATGCGCATCCGAACATCACGTTGCGCCTGGTGGACAATTACAACCAGGCCCGTGAGCTGGTACGACGGGGCGAGGCGGCCGCTACCATTCAAACTGAAGTGGAAGTGCAGAGTTACCCGGAAGATGGCCTGCGTATCGGCCGCAGTGTCGATGGCAAGTGGTCGTCCAACTGCCTGTCGGTGCGCAAGGACCAGCCTGAGCTGCTGAGCATTCTGAACAAGGCCCTGGAGGCGCTGCCGGTGGCTGAGTTGAGTGCCTTGCGCTTGCGTTGGATCGGTGCCGTGGCGATTCCGCTGCCGGCCTGGCAACGGGTACCGCCATGGGCCTATTGGACGGTGGCCACGGCGCTGCTGTTTGTGTTGGTGTCGCTGGTGTGGAACAGCCGGCTCAAGCGCCAGATTCACCAACGGCTGGAGGCCGAGCAACGGCTCAATGACCAGTTGGCGTTCAAGCGCGCACTGCTCGACGGCATGCCCAACCCGCTGTTCGTCCGCGACCTGGACGGGCGCCTGGTGACCTGCAATAAAAGTTATGAACAGCAATTGGCGACCCGGCTGGAGCTGATCCAGGGCCTGACGCTGATGGAGAGCAAGGTCGTGCCCGACGCCACAGCGGCGCGGCTGCACGAAGGCCACATGGAGCAATTGGCCACGCAGCAGCCGTTGTTTGTCGACCGGCAATTGGAGCTCAACGGCGGCAGTTATCACGTCTACCAGTGGACCGTGCCTTTTTTTGATGCCCAGGGCCGTCTGCAGGGATTGTTGGGCGGTTGGATCGATATCAACGAACGCAAAGACCTGGAGCGCCAGTTGATGGACGCTCGCCAGGCCGCCGACGAAGCGAACTACGCCAAAAGTGCATTTCTCTCGGCCTTGAGCCACGAGATTCGCACCCCCATGACTGCCATCATTGGCTTGCTCGAACTGGAGCAAGAGCGTTGTCTGGCAAGCGGCCAGCCGGTTTCCGAGGCGCTGCAGGTGGCCCATCGTTCGGCGCGCGAGCTGATTGCGCTGATGGGCGACAGCCTGGACTTGGCCAAGATCGAAGCCGGCCACCTGCAACTGGCGCCACAGACCACTGAGTTGAAGCGCTTTTTCGAGGGTATCCAGAGCCTGTTCGAAGCCACGGCGCAAAAGAAAGGCCTGCATCTGACCCTGGCGTTTGATCCGGCTGCTCAGGGTTATTACTGGTTCGACCCGCTGCGGTTACGCCAGGTGATGCACAACCTGTTGGGCAATGCGCTCAAGTTTACCGAGCGGGGCGGGGTTCACCTCAGCGTGACCTGCCAACGGGATGAGACCGATAGCGAATACCTGCACCTGTGCGTCAAGGACAGCGGCCCAGGCATCAGCGCCGAGCAACAGCCGCGGGTGTTCAAGCCGTTTACCCAAGTGAGCGCCCTGACCGCTGCGCAACACGGCGGCACCGGTCTGGGCCTGAGTATCTGCAAGCAACTGGTGGAATTGATGGGCGGGAGCATTCACCTCGACAGCGTGGTGGGCGAGGGGACGGTGGTGTGCATTGACCTGCGCTTGGACCGGGTCAGCACCGATGATGTGCCGGCAACGCCCACCGCGACGTTGTCACCGACGGGGCGTAGCCTGTCGGTACTGGTGGTGGATGATTTGGCGGCCAACCGCCTGGTGCTGGCGCAGCAGTTGCAGTTCCTCGGTCATCAAGTGGTCGCTCTGGAGTCGGCCGAGGCCGCGTTGCAACGTTGGCGTGAGCAGCGTTTTGACGTGCTGGTCACCGATTGCCAGATGCCCGGCATGTCCGGTTATGCCTTGAGTGCGGCGATACGGCGCCTCGAAGCCGAGGAGCAACGGCCTCGTAGCGCGCTGGTGGGTTGCACCGCGAACGCCATGAAAGATGAACAACGCCGCTGCGAGGACGCCGGTATGGATGAGCTGCTGGTCAAGCCGGTGACCCTGGAACACTGGACCCAAGTGCTGGCCCGCGTGGCGCCCCAGCGTTCGTTCGATATCCAGGCCCTGCGCACCATGACCCAGGCCGATGGCCCGGTGCTGCAAAGCATGTTGCAGGAACTGGCCAAGAGCCTGGACCACGAACACGAGGTATTGGCGGGAGCCCTGGCCGAGCGCGACGTGGCACGCTTGAATGCATCGCTGCACCGGCTCAAGGGCATTTGCTCGCTGGTGGACGCACTGCCACTGGCCAAGGCCTGTGTCGCCCTTGAGCAATGCGCCCGAGAGCAGCGCGGCGCCGAGCTTGAAGAACCCTGGTTGCGCTTGTCCGAGGTGCTCAAGGCGTTTCGTCGCGACCTGCAACCCTATCTGGATGCCTGACACCTTAATGCCGATCAGCTAAGCGAACGCAATGCTCAAGGCAACGACGATCAAATGTGGGAGCTGGCTTGCCTGCGATAGCGGTAGTGCAGTAACAGATGTAGTGACTGACACACCGCCTTCGCAGGCAAGCCCCACAGGAGATCTGCGCTTGACCGACAAGGCTTGCCCCTCCCACATTTAAGCAAGCTTTTAGGACACGTCCTATGGGGTACACCACAGCATGTGGCTACTGTGCAGCACTTTCCCTGTACCGACATCCCTACCCATGCGATCCCTGAACGTCCTGATCCTCGAAGACAACCCGTTTCAACTGATGGCTCTGCACCAGATGCTCAATGCCAACGGCGTGTTCAATGTACGGGCCGCGGAAACGGTTGAAACCGCCCGCCAGTCTCTGGACAGCAAAGGCCCGGTGGATATCGCCATCTGCGATTTGTACCTGGAGCAGGGCGATGGCCTGGAATTGATCCGCGAGTTGGCGGAACGCCGCCTGGCCCAAGTATTGATCCTGCTCAGCAACGCCGAGCCCGACGTGCTGGAAGGTGTGGCGAACATGGCCTGCCAATTGGGACTCAAAGTCTTGGCGTGTTTGCCCAAGCCGGCTTCGGCCAAGTTGATCGGGCAACTACTGAGCGATTGCCAGGTTCATTTTCGCCCGGGGCCACCGGTGCTGTCCTGGGAGCGCGTGCGCCAACTGTTGGGCTTGAGCGAGCGGGAACAACTGCCGCCCTCGGCGGATGTCAGCCAGGCGACTATCGCAGCCTGTGGCAGGGTCTGGTACCAGCCCATCGTCAGTCAGGCCGGTGTGTTGCAAGGGGTGGAGGCGCTGGCGCGTTGGCAGTTGCCGGACGGTGAGCTGTTGCTGCCTGACGAGTTCCTGCCGGTACTGGAGTTTGCCGGCATGGAAGAGGCGTTTACCTGGCACGTGCTGGAGCAGGCGCTTGGCCTGGCGAACCAGGTGATGGGCGAAAGCGGCCAGGTGCTGCCAGTGGCCGTGAACATCCCCGGGCGCATGCTGGAGCGCGAGCACTTTCCCCAGGTGCTGCAAGGTCTGCTGCAGTTGCACGGTGTACCCGCCCATAGCCTGACGCTGGAGCTGGTGGAAACCTCGACCTTGAAAACCGACAGCGCCCATGTCACCGGCTTGCTGCGCTTGCGCATGTTGGGTTGCCAGTTGTCCATCGGCGACTTCGGCATGGGCGGCACCAGCCTGCAGCATTTGCTGGAACTGCCTTTTACCGAGCTGAAAATTCCCCCGGCGTTTGCCTGCGGGATGGCCAATGATGACCGCAAGGCCGCTGTGGTGGCGGGCGCCATGAGCATGGCAGCGCGCCTGGACGTTGCCGTGGTGGTCACCGGCGTGGAAACCGCCGCCGACTATCACGCTGTGGGCGAACTGGGCGCGGCGTGGCTGCAAGGCTGCTTTATCGCCCGGCCGATGGACGCCGCGGCGCTCAAGCAATGGATCGCGTTCCAGGCTAGGCCAGCCCGTGTTCCTGCACGTAAATAAACAGGGCGGCATCGTTGGCCAGCCCCAGCTTGCGCATGGCGCTGACTTTTTGCGCGCTGACGGTCTGCTTGCTGCGATGCAGGTGCGCGGCGATCTCGCCCACCGTCATGCCACTGGCCAACAGGCGAATCACCTCCAGTTCCCGGGGTGACAGGTGCTCCTGGGAGTGCAGGCGATCAGCGCCGACTTCCCCGGCCAGGCTCAGCGCCTGGCGGATGGTCTGGGCCACATAGGTGCGTTGCTGGCGCACCTGGCGGATCGCCTGGGGCAGCTCATCGGCCAGGCTGGCCTTGCTCAGCAGGCCCATCACACCCAATGCCAGGATGGAATGAAACAACCCGGCATTGTTGAGCATGGTCACCACCACAATGGGCAGGTGCGGATAGTGCCGGCGCAGTTGCTCGATCAAGCGCAGCCCGTCGGCTTGGGGCTCGACGGGCATCATGAAGTCGGTCACCACCACATCGCAGGCACAGTGTTGCAACAACGCACTGAGGGCCTGGGGGGAATTGGCCTCGCCGACGATGCTGATATGCGGGTCACGTTCGAGCACGGCGCGCAGGCCAATCAGGAAAATCGGGTGATCGTCGGCAATCACGATACGCAAGGGCGGTTCAGACGCAGCTCTCAAGGCAGGCTCCCGGGACAATCCAGGGATTCTAGCCTGTGCGCCGTTGTTTTTTCTCTGTCATCTTTTCCGTGCATGCTCGTTTTCCTCAAGCAGTGGATTACACAAAAGGTAGAACTTTCTGCTTTGAGCACGGGTCACTTGAATGTCAGCCTCTTCGTGACATTTTTGTTTTTCGAACCTTTTTCGAATGATTGAGTGGTGATCGAGATGGAAAGTATCAACCTATTGCTCAGCCAAGCACTGAGCCCTTATCAGGTTACGCTGACCTCTGCCGGTATGCGCGACGACTGCCTGGTAACCGTGAAGAACCCCGGTGGCGCCATCGTGGTTGAACGTGAAGTCGATCGTGCGCAATTGAGCGACAAGCGCGCGCTGGTGGATGTGGTGGATTGCCTGCTCCGCGACCTGAAAATCGCCGAAGGGCGCCTGGAACCTTCAGTCATCGCTGCCTTGCGCAACGCCTCCCAAACCCGTGGCGGCGCACTGGCATGAAACATTATTTTTCTTCGGAACCTTCCTACAAGGTGGTCAGTCAGAGTTTGTAACAGCAAGAGCAGGCATTGTGCTCCGGTGTTTGTCGCTTGCTGTGCGGGTCTTTTTGTAGACCACGTTTAACCCCGAGTTGTCTCCCCACTGCTCGGGGTTTCTTTTTGCCTGGGATTTGTCAGATCGCGCCATCCTCGCGCAGGCGAGTGATAGCCGCCGCGTCGTAGCCCAGGGCATTGAGCACCTGGCTGTTGTGTTCACCCAGTTGCGGGCCGACCCATTCGCAACTGCCCGGTGTGTCCGAGAGCTTGGGCACGATGCCGGGCATCTTGAAATCCTTGCCGCCCGGCAACTGCGCCTTGAGGAACATTTCCCGGGCCAGGAATTGCGGGTCGCCCAGCATGTCTTCGGCGCTGTAGATGCGGCTGGCGGGTACCTCGGCTTTATTCAGATGTTCAATCACCTGGTCGAGCGACAGCGAATTGACCCAGCGATCAATCACGCCGTACAGCTCGTCGCGGCGAGCGTCACGCCCGTCATTGCTGGCCAGTGCAGGGTCGTTCGCCAGGTCGTCACGGCCGATCACGCGCATGAAGCGCTTGAAGATCGCATCGCCATTGGCGCCGATCTGCACATGCTTGCCGTCTGCGGTGGTGTGGATCGAGGACGGGGTGATGCCAGGCATGATGTTGCCGGTGCGCTCACGGATAAACCCGAACACATCGAACTCGGGGATCATGCTTTCCATCATGGCGAAGATGGCCTCATACAGCGCCACATCCACCACTTGGCCCAGGCCGCCGTTGACTTCGCGGTGACGCAGCGCCATCAGCGCGCCGATCACTGCCCACAACGCGGCAATCGAGTCGCCGATGGAGATACCGGTGCGCACGGGCGGGCGGTCCTCGAAGCCGGTGATATAGCGCAAGCCGCCCATGGACTCGCCCACCGCGCCAAACCCCGGCTGGTCCTTCATCGGGCCCGTCTGGCCGAAGCCCGAGAGGCGCACCATCACCAACTTGGGGTTGAGGGCGTGCAGGGTTTCCCAGCTCAGGCCGAGTTTCTCCAGCACGCCTGGGCGGAAGTTTTCGATCAGGATGTCGGCGTCGGCCAACAGTTGCTTGAGGATCGCCAGCCCCTCAGGGTGCTTGAGGTTGAGCGTCAGCGACTGCTTGTTGCGCGCCTGCACGAACCACCACAGCGAAGTACCTTCATACAGCTTGCGCCATTTGCGCAGCGGGTCGCCGCCGTCCGGGGATTCGACCTTGATCACCTCGGCGCCGAATTCAGCGCAAATGCGTGAGGCAAAC
>NZ_BCBO01000042.1:0-22323 GCF_001320835.1 Pseudomonas sp. NBRC 111138
ATCAGGGTGCCCAGTTCGATGACTTTCAGGCCGGCAAGTGGTTTGGCATTAAGCGACATGGGGATCCTTACGAGCGCGGGACGATGATGTCCTGCTTTTTAACATAGGCGAGCCGCGCGGATGCAGCGCAGTATTCGTTCAATGCCCTCGCCATCGGTTAGACTGGCCGCCTTTCCTTGTCTTTAGAAGCCCGTTCATGGCCCAGCCGTCCACGACCTACAAATTCGAACTCAACCTCACCGACCTCGACCGCTCGGTGTACGAGAGCGTCAAACAGACCATCGCCCGCCACCCTTCGGAAACCGAAGAGCGCATGACCGTGCGCCTGCTGGCCTACGCCCTCTGGTACAACGAGCAATTGGCGTTCGGGCGTGGCCTGTCGGATGTAGACGAACCTGCCCTGTGGGAAAAAAGCCTGGATGATCGTGTTTTGCACTGGATCGAAGTCGGCCAGCCGGATGCCGACCGCCTGACCTGGTGCTCGCGCCGCACCGAACGCACCAGCCTGCTGGCCTATGGCAGCCTGCGCGTGTGGGAAGGCAAGGTAGTGCCGGTGGCCAACAACCTGAAAAACGTGCACATCGCTGCCGTGCCCCAGGAAGTCTTGGAGACCCTGGCCAAGGACATGCCGCGGGTGATCAAGTGGGACGTGATGATCAGCGAAGGCACGATCTTTGTGACCGATGACCGTGGCCAGCATGAAGTGCAACTGCAATGGCTGGTCGGCGAGCGCGGTTGAAAAGGTGGGAACTGGCTTGCCTGCGAGGGCATCCACTCGGTGTGTCTGATGTACCGAGTCGTATGCATCGCAGGCAAGCCAGCTCCCACATTTGATCTTGTTGCGTTCACTATCTGTGTTTAACCGATGTATTAGAAGAGAAGCTCCCGTCACCCCATGCGTATCGATCCCCGCCCATTGCCCGCCGTCCTGCCTTTTCTCGGTGAACTGCCGCCGCTGTTGACCCGCCTTTACGCCGCACGCGGGGTGCAGTCGGAGGCCGAGCTGGACAAGAGCCTGGCGCGGTTGATTCCCTATCAGCAGCTCAAGGGCATCGACGCCGCGGTGGACTTGCTGGTGACGGCTCTGGAGCAGCGCCAGCGCATCCTGATCGTCGGTGACTTCGACGCCGATGGCGCCACAGCGAGCACCGTAGGCACCCTGGGCCTGCGTTTGCTCGGGGCGGCCCATGTCGACTACCTGGTGCCCAACCGCTTCGAATACGGCTACGGCCTGACCCCGGAAATCGTCGCGGTGGCGCTGCAGCGCGAGCCGCAGTTGCTGATCACCGTGGACAACGGTATCTCCAGCGTCGAAGGCGTGGCGGCGGCGAAAGCGGCGGGGTTGCAAGTGCTGGTCACCGACCACCACTTGCCCGGCGATGAACTGCCGGCCGCTGACGCCATCGTCAATCCTAACCAGCCGGGCTGCACGTTTCCCAGCAAGGCCCTGGCCGGGGTCGGCGTGATCTTCTATGTATTGATGGCCCTGCGTGCACGGTTGCGCAGCCTGGGTTGGTATGACAACAAGCCCCAGCCGAACATCGGTGAACTGCTTGATCTGGTGGCCCTGGGCAGCGTCGCTGACGTGGTGCCGCTGGACGCCAACAACCGCATCCTCGTGCACCAGGGGCTGGAGCGTATTCGGGCCGGTCGGGCGCGGCCGGGGATCAAGGCGATCCTGGAAGTGGCCAAGCGTGATCATGCGCGTATCACCTCCACCGACCTGGGTTTTATCCTCGGCCCGCGCCTGAATGCCGCCGGGCGCCTGGACGATATGAGCCTGGGCATTGAATGCCTGCTTACCACGGACTTCGCCGCCGCACGGGAAATGGCCGCGCAACTGGACGGCATGAACCAGGACCGTAAATCCATCGAGCAAGGCATGCAACGCGAGGCCCTGGCCCAGCTCAAGGACCTGCCGGTGGAGTCGATGCCGTACGGTCTGTGCCTGTTTGACCCGGAGTGGCACCAAGGGGTGATCGGGATCCTCGCGTCACGTATGAAGGAGCGTTATTTCCGCCCGACCATCGCCTTCGCCGATGCCGGTGATGGCCTGCTCAAGGGCTCTGGACGCTCGGTGCAAGGCTTTCATATCCGCGATGCGCTGGCGGTCGTTGCCAGCCAGCACCCCAACCTGATCACCAAGTACGGCGGCCACGCCATGGCGGCGGGGCTGACCTTGCCCGAGGCCAACTTCCCGCTGTTTGCGCAAGCCTTCGATGCCGAAGTGCGTCGGCAATTGCGCGAAGAAGACCTCACCGGCCGCCTGCTTTCAGACGGCACCCTGGCGGTGGAGGAATTTCACCTGGAACTGGCCCGCGCCCTGCGCCATGCCGGCCCGTGGGGGCAGCACTTTCCCGAGCCGTTGTTTCACGGGGTATTCCAGTTGGTGGAGCAGCGGGTGGTGGGCGAGCGGCATTTGAAAGTGGTGCTCAAGAGCGAATGCGGGTCGGTGAAGCTCGATGGCATCGCCTTTGGTGTGGACCGCGAAGTGTGGCCAAACCCGACGGTGCGTTGGGTGGAATTGGCCTACAAGCTGGATGTGAATGAGTTTCGTGGCAATGAAACCGTGCAACTGATGATTGCGCACATCGAACCGCGCTAGTTTTCATCAACACCACGTACCACTGTGGGAGCGGGCTTGCCCGCGATGACGGAGTGTCAGTCAACGCTACTGTGACTGAGCCACCGCTATCGCGGGCAAGCCCGTTCCCACATTGGGTCTTAGGTTAAGCTGGGGTTATTCGGCTTTGGCCTGATGCTTGACGATAATATCCACCAACCGCTTGGCCAGCGCCGGGTAGTTCTCATCGAAGTGATGCCCGCCCGGCAGCTTCATGGCTTCGCCCACGGCGGTCTTGTCGGTGCAGCCACTCTCGTCGACTTCTTCGGCGCCGTAGATGCACACGACTTTCTCTGGCGGCAGCTTGGCCATTTCTGGGCCGGTGGCGGCTTCTTTGCCGGCGTTGCCCAGCCAGCCTTCCACTTCGATTTCAAAGCTGCCGGTGCGGGCGAAGGCCAGCAGGATGATCGCGTCCACCCGTTGCTGTTCGTTTTCTGGCATACGGTTGTAGATCGCCGGCAATACGTCGGCGCCGAACGAGTAACCGGTCAGCACGAAGCGCTTGGTGCCCCACTTTTGCCGGTAGTGTTGCATCAGCTCGGTGAGGTCCTTGGCACTTTGCTCCGGCGTCTTGTGCTGCCAGTAGTAGCGCAGGGTGTCGATGCCCACCACCGGGTAGCCGATCTTGGCCATCTCGCCCGCCACGTCGCGGTCCAGGTCGCGCCAGCCGCCGTCACCGGAGAGGAACAGGGTCACGGTGTCCTTGGCTTGGCCGGCAGGCACTTCCACCACCGGAATCGCCAGGCCGCCGTTGTCCGAACCGACCAGTTGCTTGCGCAGTTCGTTATTCAGCACCTGTGGGTAATGAATGTCGTAGTCGCTGATGCTGGTGGTGGCGCGCGGTGTGTCGCGTACGAAACTGGCGCTTTCATCGTCGGGGTTATCGTTCCACGCCACCAGCCAGCTGCCATGGGCGGCGGTTTTCGGCAGCGGGTCGTTGCAGCCTTCCTGTTTCAGGGCGAAGCCCACGGAGATGGCGTTGGCCTTGTCGTCGTTCTGGGTGGCCAGCCAGCGCCAGGCGAGTGCGGCGCCAGGGCCAATGCCGCTGACCAGGGTTGCCGGGCCTTTCAGCTGGGCCAGGGCGCCTTGCAGGGCTTTTTCCTGCAGTGCGCAGTCATCTTTTGGCAGCACCACCTGAACCAGTTGCGCTGAACCGCCCTGGCTCAGGGCAATCAGTTGGCTGTCGGTCAGGGTTTCGTCGGCCATCACCGCCACGGCCACGCGCGCTTTTGCGTTGCTGGCCGGGGTCACGCGGGTCATTACCGAACCGTCGGCCTGGGGCAAGTGCTCCAGGGTCGGTTGCGGAGCAGGGCGGTTCCAGTACCAGAAGCCACCGGCCGCGATCAGCGCAAGCAGCACCACTAAAGCCAATACATACCGCCAGGAGCGTCGAATCATCAGCGTTTCACCAATCCAGTCAAGCCGCCCGCGATCAGGGCGGCGGTATCGGCCAATGCCACCAGCGGATCCAGTCCTGCGGGCACGGCCATGTAACGGGGTTCCCAGTCGGGCTGGAACTTGTCTTTGAAGCGGCGCAAACCTTGGAAGTTATACAGTTGCTCGCCACGGCGGAACACCATCGAGCCCAGGCGCTGGGTCAGCGGTGCGCCACGGCGCGGTTGCAAGCCCGACAACGGCACCATGCCGAGGCTGAAGCGCGCGTAGTCGTGGCTCTTATAATGTTGAATCAGGCCCACCATCATGAACTCCATGGTCAACTTGGGCGCGTCCGGGTGGGCACGCATCAGGTCGAGGCTGGCCAGATCATGATTGTAGGTTTCGAGCAAATTGGCGAAGGCCACCGGGCGCCCTTCGAAGCGAATGATCGCGATACGAAAGTGCTTGAGGTAGTCATCGCTGAAACGGCCCAGGGAGAAGCCCTTTTCCCGCACATTCTTACCTGTAAGCCAGGCATCGGAGATGACTTTTAATTCATCCATCGGCGCCTTGCCCGGTTCGCAGATTTCCAGGGACAGGCCGTCCCGGGTGCCACGGTTCCAGGTGTAGCGCAAATCCTTCATTTCTTTGCCCTTGGCTTCCAGGTCAAAGCGTTTCAGGTCGACGCGGGCTTCTTCACCCAGTTTGATCGCGGTGAGGCCGATGTCCATGTAATACGGCAGGTTCTCGGCGCGTACCTGGTAAAACACCGGACGGGCATGGTGGATGTCGCACAGGTCGCGGAACTGCCAGATCATCTCGGCGCGCGGTTGGGTCGGGCCGATCGGGTCGTACAAAGCGACCAGGCTACGCCCGCGACGGGCATACATCAGGAAGGCTTCATCGTTGGGGTGAAACAGCAGTGCCTTGTCGCCGGTGAGCGCCAGGCCGCCGTCAGGTTGGGACGAGGCCATCAGGATCTTGCTGGCGCGCTCCAGTTCTTCCGGGGTCGGCAGGTGGATGACCGGGCGTGCCGTGCGCAGCAGCCAGGTCAGCGACACGATCACCAGCAACACGGCGGCGCCGAGCAGCGAACGCAAACCACGCGGGGCGTTGGCGTCGAGGGTGAACTGCCACCAGAGTTGGTGACTGTAGGGCACGTCCTGATAGGCAAACAGCAGCAGCCAGATCGAGGCGCCGAGCACACAGACACTGGCCACCAGGTACAGCGGCGAAAACGGCAACTCGGTCAGGCGACTGGCGCGGTAGAACGAGCGCCGGAAGATGGCCAGCAGCACTGCGGTCATGGTCATCAGGCTGGCTTCTTCCCAGTCGAAGCCTTTAAGCAGCGAGAGCAGGGCGCCAACCAGCAGCAACACCATGGTCAGCATCCAGGCGGCCGACAACCGCCGGCGCAGGCCCTGGGCGAGCAACAGGCACAACACACCGATCAGGCTGGCACCGAAGTGCGACGCGTCAATCAGACGATGGGGAATCAGGAAGCCGATGTTTTCCAGGCGTGAGTCGATCTCTGGCGTGGCGCCGGAAAACAGCAGGACCACGCCGGACAAAAAAACCAGGACGGCCAATACTGGCGCTGCCAGCCCCGATGCTACCCGCAGGCTTTGCTGGGTCTGGAACAGGCGCTGGGCCTCGTTGACCAGCAGGAATACACAAGCGATCAACAGTGGCAGCACCACGTAGATCATGCGGTACAGCAGCAAGGCAGCAGCCAGGGGCGCGGCACCGAGTTTGTCGGCAAAGGCCGCCAGCAGGATCGCTTCGAATACGCCCACGCCGCCCGGCACATGGCTGAGCACACCGGCGGCCAGGGCCAGCAGGTACACCAACAGGAACGGGCCGAAGGGCGGCGCTTCGGGCAACAGCAGATACAGCACGGTAGCGGCTGCGGCGACGTCCAGTGCGGTGATGATCAGTTGCAGGAAAGTCAGGCGTCGGCCAGGCAGGCGCAGGGTGCGGCGCCCGGCCTTGACCAGCAGGTTGTCGGGGTAGGGCTGTTCCGGCAGGCGGCGGCGATAGATGCCGATGCACAGCAGGGCCGACAACAGCAGCACGGCGCCGGCAATGCCGCCGAGCAGGCTTTGCGATAAATGCAGGTAAGTGGAGGCGGCTGGCAAGTTGCTCAACGTGGCCAGCGCGGCCAGCGGCGGCAGCGCACAGCCCAGGGCCAGGCTGGCGAACACGGTCATGTGCGCCACTTCCGAGGCGCCGATTCCATGGCGTGCATATAAACGGTAACGCACCGAACCGCCCGAGAGCATCGACAAACCAATGGCGTTGCCGATAGCAAAGGCGGTGAAACCACCCAGGGCCAGGGTCTTGGCGGGCAATTGCACGCCGGCATAACGCGCGCCGGAGAATTCATAGCCGAGCAGGATCACAAAACCGGCGACTGCCGCCGCAAAGGCCCCCAATAGGGCAGGCTTGGGCACTTCCAGGATCGAATCGTGCAGGGCGTAGAGGTCCAGCTCTAGCAGCAGGTGCCGGCAGGCGATCAGGGCGATTGCAAACAGCAGGAGCGTCACGGCCAGGCCGATGGGCTGGCGGTACTTGCTCAACAGGTCCAGCCACCGCAAACGGGTGGGAGTGATCGGTTGTTCTGCTGTGACGGTGTCTTGTGGTTCAGACGAGTTGGCGCGCATCAATCACCTCGTGGATTGTGCGCGACAGGATGGAGGTATCCAGCCAAGTTACCAATCCCTATGGACAAAATAATTACAAATATTAACGCGGATCACCGGGCGCGGCGACTGCGGCCATTGGTCGTAGAGGGGTAGCGCTTGAGCATTGAGCATAGCGTGCAATGAGATGGACTCTGCAAACCGTCTACGGTTTCATGAAAGATGCCATGCCATTGTTTCAGAAGAACTTTTTCGCCAGATACAAAAAAGGCCACTCTTTCGAGTAGCCTTTTTTGATGTTTGGTTGCGGGAGCCGGATTTGAACCGACGACCTTCGGGTTATGAGCCCGACGAGCTACCAGACTGCTCCATCCCGCGTCTGTGGGCGGCATTCTACAGCCCAATGGCGGGGTGTCAACCGTTAATGAGCCGATCGCTGGAATAAGCGCTAATTATTCTGAAATCAAGGTGTTGGGCGCATTCTGCAAGGGAAACAAGCGCGCACAAAAAAGGCCACTCTTTCGAGTAGCCTTTTTTGATGTTTGGTTGCGGGAGCCGGATTTGAACCGACGACCTTCGGGTTATGAGCCCGACGAGCTACCAGACTGCTCCATCCCGCGTCTGTGTGTCGGCATTCTACAGAGGAACGCGAGTGTGTCAACCTGTGAATCGAAGAAAAGCGCTTTTGCTTCAATCGGTTAGCGCTTGATGAGGGGCTTCTTGAGGGCTTGAAGCCAGGCAGGGCAAGGCTTTCAGCTCTATTGGGATGCGGGATTCGATTGAGAAAATATATTCATCTACGAAATTTCCTACCGCTCAGACAGAAGATTCAAACTACTGGTGCTATATACAGGGGTGAGTGCGATACTGGCCACCCGTTGGTTAACACCCCGTTTATATGACGCAGCGCAAAATCATCCACGTCGACTGTGATTGCTTCTACGCCGCCATCGAGATGCGCGACGACCCGAGCCTGGCGCAAAAGCCCTTGGCTGTCGGTGGCTCGGCAGATCGGCGCGGCGTGATCGCCACCTGCAATTATGAGGCGCGGGCGTATGGGGTGCGTTCGGCGATGTCGTCACGTCACGCCCTGAAGCTGTGCCCGGACTTGACCATCGTCAAGCCGCGCATGGATGCCTATAAAGAAGCGTCGAAAGAAATCCAGCTGATTTTCCGCGACTACACCGACTTGATCGAGCCGTTGTCGCTGGATGAGGCTTACCTCGACGTGTCTGACAGCCCGCATTTTGGCGGCAGCGCCACGCGTATTGCCCAGGACATTCGGCGCCGGGTCTCCAACCAGCTGCATATCACTGTGTCTGCCGGCGTGGCGCCCAACAAGTTTTTGGCCAAGATCGCCAGCGACTGGAAAAAGCCCAACGGCCTGTTTGTGATCACGCCGGATCAAGTTGAAGACTTTGTCTCGCAGTTGCGTGTCAGCAAGCTGCATGGCGTGGGCAAGGTCACCGCTGACAAGCTGGCGCGCCTGGGCATCGAAGACTGCCTGCAATTGCGCGACTGGAACAAACTGGCGCTGGTGCGCGAATTCGGCAGTTTTGGCGAGCGCCTCTGGAGCCTGGCCCGTGGGATTGATGATCGTGTAGTGCAAAACGACAGCCGGCGGCAATCCATCAGTGTAGAAAATACCTTCGACGTGGACTTGCCCGATCTTTCAAGTTGCCTGGCGAAACTGCCGGAGTTGATGGAGACCCTGGCCGGGCGCATGGCGCGTATCGACAGTAGCTACCGGGCGGGCAAGCCGTTCGTGAAAGTGAAGTTTCATGACTTTACCCAGACGACGCTGGAGCAGGCGGGGGCAGGGCGGGATCTGGAGAGTTATGAACAGTTGATGACTCAGGCGTTCAATCGCGGGGGCAAGCCGGTGCGGTTGTTGGGGATAGGCGTACGGTTGCTGGACCTGAGCGGCGGCAACGAACAGCTCGAGTTTTCCTGGTAAAAACCCGAAATAAATGTGGGAGCTGGCTTGCCTGCGATAGCCGTGTGTCAGTCACGAATGCTTTAACTGATACACCGCTATCGCAGGCAAGCCAGCTCCCACAGTTTGATCTTCACAGGTATTGAGCGATCAGCGTGCGCCGGGATCCGCCACCAAGCGCCCACCATCCTTGGTCAGCGCCTGCACAAACTCCTGCTGCAACTCCGGATCATTGCGCGTCAGTTCAATCAGGCTTTGTTCCAGCTCGCTGGCTTCTTCTTCCAGGCCCAGCTCCGACAGGCGTTTGACCCGGTGTACCCACTGGTTCACTTCGTCATCTTCCAGGTCGTCATAGATCAGGGCATGGGCTTCGAGCAGCTTGCTGCGCAGCGTGTTGCTGACCGCCAGGGTCGAGTCGGTATGCACGTCGTCCTGGCCATCCGCCACAGTGATTTTCAGCGTGGTGACGCGGTTCAGGTCCTGCTCGGCAAAGGGGCTGTCCAACAGGTTAAGGCGCAGAATGCCGTTACGGTCGGTGGTCAGCTCATGGGTCTGCTTGCCGGCAGTGACTTGCACCGGGCGCTCGCTCCAGGGCAGGCTCGAATACTCCAGGCGCTTGTCACGCTGGACTTCATCGATAGCCGCCAGGTTCTGTTGCGCACGGCCGTGGGATTGCACGTTCATGAACGGGTTGATGCCGTCCACGCCATAGCTCAACCAGTCATGGGTCACACTCGTGGGCAGGTTGCCGAGGGCGAAGATATTCGCCACGTTGGCACCCACGCCCGCCACCAGCGCCACGGCACCCAAGGGCATCTCGTAGAGTTTGCGCCAGGGCTGGTAGGGCGTGTAGCGGTCATAACGACGGGTGACTTCGAATTCGGTGACCTCGAAGGTCTTTTGCTCATGAATGCGAACTCGGCGTTGCGGCAGCTCCAGCACTTTGGGTTCGCCTACATCGATCTGCAGGCTGTGGTCGAGCAACTTACGCTCGACCCGCTCCTCGTGTTCACTGCGTTGCGACATCTGATTGGCGCAGCCGCTGACCAGCAGGGCGCCGCACAAGGCGGCGCCCCCCAGGGCTCTGGTGTTTCGCTTGAACATGACTTCTCTTGATCTGGTTTTCAGCGACGAATACGCGCCTGGAGGAAAGACAGCACGTCAGCCACCGGCAACGGTTGGGCTTCGGCTTCGGTCCGGCTCTTGTATTCCAGATTGCCATCCGCCAGGCCGCGGTCACTGACCACGATCCGGTGCGGGATGCCAATCAGTTCCATGTCGGCGAACTTGATGCCCGGGCTGGTTTTCTTGTCCCGATCATCGAGCAGCACTTCGAAACCGGCAGCGGTGAGTTCCGCGTACAGTTTGTCGGTGGCTTCGCGTACTTGCTCGGTTTCATAGCGCAATGGCACCAGGGCCACCTGGAACGGCGCCAGCGCGTCACTCCAGATGATGCCTTTCTCGTCGTTGTTCTGCTCGATGGCAGCGGCAACCACGCGGGATACGCCAATGCCGTAGCAGCCCATGTCCAGGGTGATCGGCTTGCCGTTCTCACCCAGTACTTCGCACTTCATCGCCTTGCTGTACTTGTTGCCCAGCTGGAAGATGTGCCCGACTTCGATGCCGCGCTTGATCTCCAGGGTGCCCTTGCCATCCGGGCTCGGGTCGCCGGCCACGACGTTGCGCAGGTCGGCCACGGTCGGAACCGGCAGGTCACGCTCCCAGTTCACGCCGAAGTAGTGCTTGTCGTCGATGTTGGCGCCGATACCGAAGTCGCTCATCAGCTCAACGGAACGGTCGATGATGATCGGCAGTGGCAGGTTCAGCGGGCCGAGGGAACCGGCACCGGCGCCAATGGCGTCGCGCAGTTCGGCATCGGTGGCCATGACCAGCGGGCTGGCTACGCCAGGCTGGTTAGCGGCCTTGATTTCGTTGAGCTCGTGGTCACCACGGATCACCAGGGCGATCAGCTTGCCTTCTTCTTCGGCGCGCACGATCAGGGTCTTGATAGTCTTTTCAATCGGCAGATTGAATTTCTCCACCAGGGCCGCGATGGTCTTGGTGTCTGGCGTGTCGACCAGGCGCAGCTCCTCGGTGGGAGCAGGGCGCGAGGTTTCACGTGGTATGGCTTCGGCCTTCTCGATGTTCGCCGCGTAGTCGGAACCGTTGCTGAACACGATATCGTCTTCGCCGGACTCGGCCAGCACGTGGAATTCGTGGGAGCCGGCACCGCCGATGGAGCCGTTGTCCGCTTCAACCGGGCGGAACTTCAGGCCCAGGCGCGTGAACACGTTGCAGTAGGCCTGGTGCATGCGGTCGTAGGTCGCTTGCAGGGAAGCCTGGTCGGCGTGGAACGAATAGGCGTCCTTCATGATGAACTCGCGGCCACGCATCAGGCCGAAGCGTGGGCGGATCTCGTCACGAAACTTGGTCTGGATCTGATACAGGTTGAGCGGCAACTGCTTATAGCTGCTCAGCTCGTTGCGCATCAGGTCGGTGATGACTTCTTCGTGGGTCGGGCCGGCGCAGAAATCGCGGCCATGACGGTCTTTAAAGCGCAGCAACTCAGGGCCGTACTCTTCCCAGCGCCCGGATTCCTGCCACAACTCAGCCGGTTGGGTGCTCGGCATCAACACTTCCAGAGAGCCGGCCGCGTTCATTTCTTCACGAACGATGGCTTCGACCTTGCGCATCACCTTCAAGCCCATGGGCAACCAGGTGTACAGGCCCGAGGCCAGTTTGCGGATCATACCGGCGCGCAGCATCAGCTGATGGCTGATCACAACCGCGTCGGAAGGCGTTTCTTTCTGTGTGGCGAGCAAATATTGACTGGTACGCATGGTAGGCCGTTGTCGGTTGCTTGGACTTGAAATGACTTGGGATTGTACGGGCGCTTGTCGCCGGAGTACAGGCGTGAGGTAGCTGGGTGTATCTGTCGTAACCGTCGCTTGTGTGGGAGCTGGCTTGCCTGCGATAGCGGCGCTGGGTTCACCACCGCTATCGCAGGCAAGCCAGCTCCCACATTGACTGAGTCGTGTCAGTCTTCCGGCGGGGGATTCAGTCGGGCGCGGCGGTTCTCCTGGAACCAGTGCAGCGCAATCAGGAGCAGCGTCGGCACACCCAGCAGGCAGGTGATCATAAAGAAGTTGTGATAACCGAACTTCTCCACCATCACCCCTGAATAGCCGCCGATCAAACGCGGCAGCAACAGCATGATCGAACTGAGCAGCGCATATTGGGTGGCGGAGAACTTGAGGTTGGTGAGGCTCGACAGGTACGCCACGAACGCCGAAGTGGCCATGCCCGAACTGAAGTTGTCCAGGGAGATGGTGACGATCAACATCTGCAGGTCGGGGCCCATGTCGGCGAGCATCACGAACAGCAGGTTGGTACCGGCCGAGGCCACGCCGCCGATGAACAGGATCGGCAGTATCCCGAACCGCACGATCAATAGGCCGCCCATGCCGGCGCCGAGCAGGGTCATGATCAGGCCGAAGATCTTGCTCACTCCGGCGATCTGGTCCTTGGTGAAACCCTGGTCGATATAGAACACGTTGGCCATGACGCCCATCACCGTGTCGGACATGCGATAGGTGGCAATCAGCCCGAGCAGCAGCAGCGCCTGCCAACGGTAGCGCAGGATAAAGTCGTTGACCGGCGTGAGCACGGGCGCCAGGCCCCGGCGGCCCATGGCTGAAAGGCACAGGGTAGTGAGGATGATATAGAGGATGGCGCGCAGGAACGCGCGGTCTTCCATCAGCAGTTCCCACAAACTCACGCCCTGGAACAGCACGCTGGCGAAGTCGGTGTTGTACAACTGGGTGAACATCGCCGGTACCGAGACCAACAGCACGATCAGTACAAACACCGACACCAACTGGTGCATGAAACTGTAGCGTCCGGCCTGCAACTGGGTGCGCAGTGGCACATCAGGTTCACGCATGAGGAAGGTGGTGAGCAACGCCGGCACCATCAACACGCCGAACAGCACATAGGTGCCGGTCCAGGCCGAGTGTTTATAGTTGAAGCCGGTGGAGCCAAAGCCTTCGGCAAAGAACAGCGCACCGGCGGTAGCCAGCAGGGCGGCAATGCGATAGCCGGACATGTAGCTTGCCGCCAGGGCGGCCTGACGGCTGTCGTCGGCGATTTCCAGGCGGTAGGCATCCACGGCGATATCTTGGGTGGCCGACGCGAAGGCGACGATCACCGCAATGGCGATCAACCAGGACAGGTGTTTTTGCGGGTCACAAAAGCCCATGCCGATCAATCCGAGGATCACCAGCGATTGGGCCAGCACCAGCCAGGAGCGACGACGCCCCAGTTTGCCAAGCAACGGCAGGCGCCATTGGTCGAGCAGCGGCGACCAGACCCATTTGAAGGCGTAGGCCAAGCCGATCAGGCTCGCATAGCCAATGGTCTCGCGGGCCACACCGGCTTCACGCAGCCACACCGAAAGCGTCGAAAACACCAACATGTAAGGCATGCCGGCGGCGAAACCGAGCAACAACAGCACTAACGTCGAAGGGCTGGCATAGGCGGCGAGCGCGGCGCGCCAGGTTTTACGGGGCATGGGCTGGAGTCTGCCTCAGATTTGCGGAAACAAAGCGCGCACTCTAACCGCTGTGCTCTACCGGGCGCCAGCCATGACGCTGAATATCAACACGATTGTTCAGGATGGTGACGCCTTCGCTACGTAAACGCGCACGTTGTTCGTCACCCGAGGCACTGCCCACCGGCAAACTTATCCGACCACCGGCAGCCAGCACCCGATGCCAGGGCAACCGCGTGTCTTGCGGCAACTGGCTCAGGGTGCGCCCGACCCAGCGGGCAGCCCGCCCCAAACCGGCCAGGTGGGCCAGCTCGCCGTAACTCACCACGCAGCCTTCGGGCACCTGCGACAACGTCAGGTAGAGTGCGGTGCGGCGCATCTCGGCGGGGCTTTGTGGCGTATCGGCGGGTAGGATCACTGTGGGTATATCCGTTGAGATCGTCGTTGTTTTGTCAGAAACGTCTGTAAACATGACGATGAGTATTGAACTCAATATAAATCCTTGAGTCAGTTCTAGCCATGTAACACTATAACGCCCCTTATTTTCGCCAACCCCGAGTCCCGTACTTGCTTATGTTGTCCAGAACCCTGTTGTGCCTTGCTGTTTTCAGTGCTTCCACGCCCTTGCTCGCCGATACCGTCTGGTTGAAAAACGGTGACCGGCTCACCGGCAAGATCAAAGTCTTCGACGGTGGCAAGTTGCTGATCCAAACCGACTACGCAGGCTCCATTCCGGTGGACTGGAAACAGGTCAAAACCCTGGAAAGTGACCAGGAGCTGCTGGTCAAGCAGGACGCCTACAGCGGTGAAAAGGCCAAATCCTTGCAGGCATCGGATGATGGCAAGGTGGTGCTGGCCAATGGCGAGGCGCCCAAGACGGTGGAACTGGCAAGTATCCAACAGATCATGAAGCCCAAGCCCGTGATCGAAGACCTGGTGTGGAAGGGTAACGTCGACCTGGCGCTGGACTACAAGCGCGCGGACAAAGACACCAACGACTACGACATCGACTTCAAGACCTCGGCCCGTCACGGCCAGTGGCGTCATACGGGCAAGGGCGAATACAACCGCGAGTTCCAGGACGACGTCACCACCACTGACAACTGGGCCCTGGAATACGACCTGGACCGCTTCATCACCGAGCACTGGTTCTGGCAGGGGCGCCTGACCTACAAGCGCGACAAAATCGAAGACCTGGCGCGCCAGCGCACCGTGGGTACCGGCCCGGGCTACCAGTTCTGGGACGATGAACTCGGCGCGTTTTCCCTCGGTTCGCTGGTCAACCGCACCGATTACGAATATGCCGATGGCGGCAAAGACAACTTCTATTCCCTGGCCATGAAGTGGAACTACAACCGCTACCTGGTGGGCAAGACCGTTGAGTTCTTCACCAATGGCGAGCTGGGCAAGCCGCTGGACGGCCCGGCCGATTATTCTCTGGATGCCGAGATGGGCCTGCGCTACAAAGTCACCGAATGGGCCTCGCTCAACCTAAAGGCCGAGCGTGACATCATCAGCGGCGACTCCGACAGCAGCTTGAGCAAGACCCGCTACACCGCAGGCTTCGGCGTGGCCTGGTAAACCGGCGTCGGCCACTCTGGCAACCTGCGCAGATATTGATTACCTTGTGTTGAGATCCATTCCCATATGCCATGGGCCGCGGAACACCCGAGGAGTCATCTATTGAGCACGCAGGTTGCCAAGAACGCCCGAGAGCTGTTGCTCAAGGAATACCGTGGGGCGCTCGCCACACAATCCAAAGCCATGCCCGGCTTTCCCTTCGGCTCGGTGGTGCCCTACTGCCTGGACGAGCAGGGCCGGCCGCTGATCCTGATCAGCCGCATTGCCCAGCACACCCATAACCTGCAAAAAGACCCCAAGTGTTCGCTGCTGGTGGGTGAGCGCGAGGCCGATGATGTGCAAGCTGTCGGGCGCCTGACTTACCTGGCCGAAGCCGAAAAGCTGGAAGACACCGCCGCCATCGAAGCCGCCGCCGAGCGCTACTACCGCTACTTCCCCGACTCGGCCAACTACCACAAGGCTCACGATTTCGATTTCTGGGTGCTCAAGCCGGTGCGCCACCGTTATATCGGTGGGTTTGGCGCAATCCATTGGGTCGACCAGTTGACCTTGGCCAACCCTTTTGCGGGCAAGGCCGAGCGCAGCATGATCGAGCACATGAACAGCGATCACACCAAGGCCATCGCCCATTACGTTGAGTTGGGCGGTTTGCCAACCACCGAGCCTGCGCAACTGGCTGGTATCGACAGCGAAGGCATGCACCTGCGTATTGGCCTGTCGTTACATTGGCTAGGGTTTGCCGAGCCCTGCAATACGCCGACACAAGTACGCGAAGCCCTGGTTTCATTGGCGCACGCCGAGGTCTGGCCGAAAAAAAACGCTGTCACTGCTTGAATTCACACAACGGCGACGTCATCTAAGGTGGACTGGCAAGGCATTCTTGCGTTGAGGAACCATTTGATGCGCCCTTTTTTATTGCTCTTTCTGCTGTTTCCGGTGTTGGAGCTGTTCGTATTCGTTAAAGTCAGCGGTGCGATCGGTTTCTTCCCGGCGCTGCTGCTGATCATCGTAGGCTCCATGCTCGGCGTGCTGGTGCTGCGCGTCGCCGGCCTGGCCACCGCGCTGCGTGCCCGTGAAAGCCTGAACCGGGGCGAACTGCCGGCCCAGACCATGCTTGAGGGCCTGATGATGGCCCTGGCCGGTGGCCTGCTGATCCTGCCGGGCTTTATCAGCGACGTGCTCGGCCTGGTGCTGCTGCTGCCATTCACCCGCAAGCTGCTGGCCGGCAAGATGCGCCAGCGTGCTGAAGAGGCCGCCATGCGCCAGCGTGCGTTCGCCGACGACCTGCAACCCCGTGGCGGTCCGGCTCCGCGCCAACCCCTGGGGCGGGAAGGTGATGTGATCGAAGGCGAATTCGAACACCGCGACAACAAATAACCGCTTCACCGGCACGGCACCTTCGGGTGCCGTGTTGCATTTACCCTTGAGCCGACACAAAAAATTTCATCCCCGGCCCCTTGTAATAAGCCTGGGCGCCCTTATGTAACGGTCACCGCAAGGTTTCTGGTGGTGACACTAGACAGACTTCCGCGTCTCGCCCAGCGAGCCGCGACCGGCACCGCCGGAATTTAACCCGCCGGAATTGATACCGGCCGATGAAAAACACAATTAGGAGAGATCGACAATGAAGCTTCGTCCTCTGCACGACCGCGTCGTAATCCGTCGCAGCGAAGAAGAAAAGAAAACCGCTGGCGGGATCGTTCTGCCAGGTTCGGCTGCTGAAAAAGCCAACCACGGTGTCATCGTCGCTGCTGGCCCAGGCAAAACCCTGGAGAACGGTGATGTACGCGCACTGGCCGTGAAAGTGGGTGACAAGGTTGTTTTCGGCCCTTACTCCGGCAGCAACACTGTGAAAGTCGACGGCGAAGACCTGCTGGTAATGGCTGAGAACGAAATTCTCGCCGTTCTGGAAGACTGATTTCCTCGCTCATTTTCCCGTTACTACAAAGTATTTAAGGAATATCGATCATGGCTGCTAAAGAAGTTAAATTCGGCGACTCCGCCCGCAAGAAAATGCTCACTGGCGTCAACGTACTGGCTGACGCAGTAAAAGCGACCTTGGGCCCGAAAGGCCGTAACGTGATCATCGAGAAGAGCTTCGGCGCTCCGACCATCACCAAGGACGGCGTTTCCGTAGCCAAAGAGATCGAACTGGAAGACCGTTTCGAAAACATGGGCGCGCAGCTGGTCAAAGACGTTGCCTCCCGTGCCAACGATGACGCAGGTGACGGTACTACCACCGCAACCGTACTGGCTCAGTCGATCGTCAACGAAGGCCTGAAGGCCGTTGCTGCCGGCATGAACCCGATGGACCTCAAGCGCGGCATCGACAAGGCGACCATCGCCATCGTCAAAGAGCTGAAGAACCTGTCCAAGCCATGCGCCGACACCAAGGCCATCGCTCAGGTAGGCACCATCTCTGCCAACTCCGACAGCTCCATCGGCGACATCATTGCCGAAGCCATGGAAAAAGTCGGTAAAGAAGGCGTGATCACCGTTGAAGAAGGCTCGGGCCTGGAAAACGAACTGTCGGTTGTAGAAGGCATGCAGTTCGACCGTGGCTACCTGTCCCCGTACTTCGTCAACAAGCCGGACACCATGGTTGCCGAACTGGACAGCCCGCTGATCCTGCTGGTCGACAAAAAGATCTCCAACATCCGCGAAATGCTGCCAGTGCTGGAAGCCGTTGCCAAAGCCGGCCGCCCACTGCTGATCGTGGCTGAAGACGTTGAAGGCGAAGCCCTGGCGACTCTGGTTGTGAACAACATGCGTGGCATCGTCAAGGTTGCAGCCGTCAAGGCTCCAGGCTTCGGCGACCGTCGCAAGGCCATGCTGCAGGACATCGCCGTTCTGACCGGCGGTACCGTTATCTCCGAAGAGATCGGCCTGAGCCTGGAAAGCGCCACCCTGGAAAACCTGGGTAGTGCCAAGCGCGTGACCCTGTCCAAGGAAAACACCATCATCGTTGACGGTGCTGGCGTTGAAGGCGACATCGAGTCCCGTATCGCTCAGATCCGTGCCCAGGTTGCCGAGACTTCCTCGGACTACGACCGTGAAAAACTGCAAGAGCGCCTGGCCAAGCTGTCTGGCGGTGTTGCAGTGATCAAGGTTGGCGCTGGCTCCGAAGTTGAAATGAAAGAGAAGAAGGCCCGCGTTGAAGACGCCCTGCACGCAACCCGTGCAGCCGTTGAAGAAGGCGTGGTACCTGGCGGTGGCGTTGCGCTGATCCGTGCTCTGGAAGCCCTGACTGAGCTGACCGGCGACAACGCTGACCAGAACGTCGGTATCGCTGTACTGCGTCGTGCCGTTGAAGCACCGCTGCGCCAGATCGCTGCCAACTCCGGCGACGAGCCAAGCGTTGTGGTCAACGAAGTCAAGAACGGCAAAGGTAACTACGGTTACAACGCTGCGACTGGCGTGTACGGCGACATGATCGAAATGGGCATCCTGGATCCAACCAAGGTGACTCGTTCCGCGCTGCAAGCAGCATCCTCCATCGGCGGTCTGATCCTGACCACCGAAGCTGCGATCGCTGAAGCACCGAAGAAAGAAGGCTCGGCTGGCGGCGGTATGCCAGACATGGGCGGCATGGGTGGCATGGGCGGCATGATGTAAGCCAGCCTACCCGGCGCTTTAAAAAGCCCCGCCTGCAGTGATGCAGGTGGGGCTTTTTTATGCACGGCTTGCCTTCCTCTGTAGGAGCGAGCTTGCTCGCGAAAAACGTCAACGGTAAAGCGTGCTTGCTGAGTAAACGCGGCGCCTGTGCGTTTTTCGCGAGCAAGCTCGCTCCTACAGGAGAATGCGATTAGGCCGGTACAGCAACAAGCAATACAGCCCGAGGCAGATCAGCCAGCAAAAGATCGCTGTCCATACATTGTGGGAAAAGAAATGCGCCCCTTGCAGCATACGGCTGACTGAAAACACGCTGCCCAGGCTGACGGCAAAGATGAACGCATATCGGGCCAGCCGCGGCCGTCGATCCCGCAAGGCAAAGAACCAGGCGAACAAGGCGAACCCGGTGGCGGCATGTCCGCCGGGCCAGCAACGGCCGGGTTTATCGGTAGGTGGGCGCGGGCTGAGCAGTTCGCTGTAGGTTTCCTGGCCGCCGAATTCCTTGAGGCTCCAGGGGCATTGCACGGCGGTGATGGTTTTCAATGGCGACACGAACGCCGTCGCCATGCCCAGCGATAGCACCAGGCACACCAGTTCACGGCGGTAAGGCTTGAGCCGCTGCAGGATGAAGCTGCCGACCAGGCCGAGAATCGCCAGTACCGAAAACAGGATCACCAGTTGCTTGGCACGGTCATGCAGGATGTCTTCAAGGAAGAAGCTATAGCGGCCAATGAAACCGCCAGCCTCTGCGCTGTAGAAATGCCTGGCCAGGTTCATGTCCAGGGACGTCAGCTCCAGCAACAGCAAGGCCACTGCAGCGCTGGCAGGTAGGCCTAGGCACAACCAAAAATTAAGCGGTTTGGAAATCGGTAAAGAGGAGGGGGATTTCATCACGAACCTTGGTGAAAAAGCCCCGCGCTCACCTGCACGGGGCTTTTTGATTAGCGTTTGCTTAAGGCTGGGGCCTCTTCCTTGGGCGCTTTCCAGCTCAGCAGTTGCTGTTTGTAGCCATAACTGGCGGCCTGGTAGTAGGTGATCGCCCGTTGAATCAAGGGGTCATCGCTACCGACGCGCAGCTCCTGGCTCTCGCCCAGGGCCTGGTCATGGCGACGCAAGCCTTGGCGCGGGCTGAGGATTGCCAGGTCCTTGCCATCAAACAGGCCCAGATGCTGGTAGTTGCCCACCACCACCCGTGGAGGCAATGGGTTGTCTTGCAGCAGGTTGCGGCCAAAGAATGTCGATTCGTAGCTCAGGTTGAGCAGGCCCAGCAAGGTTGGCGCCAGGTCGATCTGGCTGGACAGTTGGGCGGATTCCCGTGCGTCGATCAGCTTGGGCGCGTAGATAAACAGCGGGATCTGGTAGTTGGTGATCGGCAGGTCTTCCTTGCCCGCGCTGCCGGCGGTGTGGTCGGCGACGAACACGAAGATCGTGTTATCGAACCACGGCTTCTGGCGCGCTGCCTCAAGGAACTGGCCGATGGCGTAGTCGGTGTATTTCACCGCGCCGTCGCGACCCTTGCCGGACTTGATGTCGATACGCCCGTCCGGATAGGTATAAGGACGGTGGTTGGAGGTGGTCATCAGTTGCAGCAAGAACGGCTGTTGCTTGGCGTAGTCGGCGTCAGCCAGTTTCAAGGTCTGTTTGAACAGGTCTTCGTCGGCCATGCCCCAGGCGTTTTTGAACGAGATCTCCGACTCGGGCACGCTGCTCTGGTCCACCACCCGATAGCCGTTGCCGCTGAAGAACGCGTTCATGTTGTCGAAGTAACCGCGCCCGCCGTAGACAAATACGCTGTCATAACCGATGGCCGAGAGCTGTTGCCCAAGGCTGGCGAACCCGCTTTCGCGGCCGATGCGCTTGACGATCGAACGCCCCGGCGTCGGTGGAATTGCCAGGGTAATGGCCTCCAGGCCACGGTCGGTGCGCGTACCGGTGGCGTAGAAGTTATTGAAGTACAGGCTCTGTTGGCGCAACGCATCCAGATTGGGCGTGAGGTTGCGCGCATCGCCATTACTGCCCATGTACTTGGCGCTGAAGCTCTCGATGGTCACCAGTACGATGTTGGGCTTGCGCAGTGTGCCGGGGTTGGTGATGGCACGGCGAATATCCAGCGGGTCTTGGTCGACAAAGCGGGCGTTGGGCTCACTGAGTTCGGCGCGCAACTGCTTGGCAACGACGTCGGTCGGCAGGCTTTTGTAGAACTGGGTGTAGTCCAATTCGTTGTTACGGAAGGCGGCGAAAAACTGATAAGGCCCGTTACTGGCCAATTCGTTGTTGTAAGCATTGCCGCCTTGGGTGCGCGGGCTGTCCTGGCTGACCAGTTGCAGGCTGAGGCCGGCGAGCACCAGCAGGCTCAGGGCGTTGACCAAACGGCCACGCAGCGCAGGCAAGGGCGCTGCCATCGCGGCATTGAAGGGCTTGCGCAGAGCCACGCTCAGAATCAGTGCAAGCATCGCCAGCAGGCTCAGCAACTTGCCGATCGGGTAAGACTCCAGCAGGTTGTTCAGTACCTCATCGGAGTACACCAGGTAATCGACGGCGATAAAGTTGAAGCGCACGCCAAACTCATCCCAGAACAACCATTCGGCCACCGAGGTGAACAGCATGGCGAACAGGCTGACGGTCAGCACCGCTTGCAGGAACCAGCGATGGCCACGGCGGCGCCACAGGGCTGGCGGGCAGAGCAGCAGATACAGGCCAAGCGGCAAGGCTGCATAGGCCAGGAAACCCAAGTCGTAGAGCAAACCCACGCCAAACACGGACAACAGGTTGCCGCTGACCTCATTGAGGTGGGTAATGAGCAGCACACTGCGGGTGAGCAGGAAAACCACTAACCAGGCACCGGTGATCAACAGCAAATAGCGCATTGGCGCTGTTTTGAAAAAACCCATGTCTACGTTCCTTATATCAATGGGGGGCGATCTTCGTCCTGACACTGTAGTTAGATTGTGAAGCTATAGTGAAAAACTTGTTTGGCTTTACAAACAGTTGAAAACCTTTATCGGCGGGCCTCTCACCTCTATCCCTGAGCCCCGCTTGGCCTTAAGCTGCGCGAGCCAACACGGCCGTTACCGCGTACGGAGACACTGCCCATGCGAATTCTATTGGTTGAAGACAACCGCGATATCCTCGCCAACCTGGCCGACTACCTGGGGCTCAAAGGCTACACAGTGGACTGTGCGCAGGACGGTTTGTCGGGCCTGCACCTGGCAGCCACCGAGCATTACGACCTGATCGTGCTCGACATCATGTTGCCCGGCATCGATGGCTACACCCTGTGCAAACGCCTGCGCGAAGACGCGCGCCGCGACACACCGGTGATCATGCTTACCGCTCGCGACCAACTGGACGACCGTCTGCAGGGTTTCAAGTCCGGCGCCGATGACTACCTGCTCAAACCCTTCGCCTTGTCGGAACTGGCTGCGCGTATCGAAGCGGTGTTGCGCCGTGCCCAGGGCGGCGGGCGTCGTGCCCTGCAAGTGGGTGACCTGAACTACGACCTCGATACGCTGGAAGTCACCCGCGAAGGGCGCTTGCTCAAGCTCAACCCCGTGGGCCTGAAACTGCTCGCCGTGCTGATGCAAAAAAGCCCGCACGTGCTGCGCCGGGAAGTTCTCGAAGAAGCCCTGTGGGGCGACGACTGCCCGGACAGCGACAGCCTGCGCAGCCACGTTCATCAACTGCGCCAAGTGATCGACAAGCCCTTCGCCAAACCGCTACTGCAAACCGTGCACGGTGTGGGTTATCGCCTGGCCGAGGGTCGTGATGGAGTTTAAGCAAAGCCTTGCCCAGCGGATCATCATCGCTTTCGCCTTGATGAGTGCGTTGGTGGCGGGGGCCTTCGCCGTGGGCATCATTGCGACGGTGCACCTAGTGGAAGAGAAGTTGATCTCGGCGGGCCTGGGCGGTGACTTGCAGCGCCTGCTGTTGATGGACAGTGTCGAAGACTGGAGCCACCGGCCAGAGCCGGACCAGCTGTTTTATTTCAGCGGCGGGCGTGGCG
>NZ_BCBO01000043.1:0-10193 GCF_001320835.1 Pseudomonas sp. NBRC 111138
ACTGCCCAAGGATCTGCGCCATTTGGACCCGGGGTTTCATGAGGTGTTTCGCGAGGCGCTGTCGTACCACGCCATGGTTGAAGTGGTCGATGGCCGGCGTTATGTGTTGCTGCAAGACCAGAGCGATTTCGAAGAACGTGAGCGCGTGTTGTTTGCGGTGGTGCTGGTGGGCTTCGTGCTCAGCCTGGCGCTGGCGGCGTTCCTCGGCTGGGTGCTGGCCCGCAAGGTGATGGCGCCGGTGGTACGCCTGGCCCGCCAGGTCCGTCATCGTGACCAACTGTTGGGCCTGGCTCCGCCCCTGGCGCCGGATTACGCCGCCGATGAAGTGGGCGAGCTAGCGGTGGCGTTCGACGCCACCCTCGGCCGTTTGCGCCAGGCGTTGTCGCGCGAGCAGCTGTTTACCAGCGATGTGAGCCATGAGTTGCGCACGCCCTTGATGGTCCTGGCCAGTTCCTGCGAACTGCTGCGCGAAAACCCGGCCATCGATCAACGTGGTCGCAACCAGGTCGAGCGCATTGCCCGTGCCTGTGAAGAAATGCGCGAACTGGTGCAAACCTTCCTGATGCTGGCCCGCGCCAAACACGACGACGCCGCCAGTTCGCCCCAAGGCAACCTCACCCAGGTGGCCGAAGACCTGCTCGGTATCTGGCGCGAGCCCATCGAGAAAAAAGGCCTGACGTTGATCTACCTGCCAGGCAACCCCCTGGACACCTGCTACAACACCACCTTCTTGCATGCGGTGATGGGCAACCTGCTGCGCAACGCACTGCATTACACCGAGCACGGGTTTATCCGCCTGACCCTTGAGCCCAGTGGTTTCACGGTGGAGGACTCCGGTGTCGGCATCCCCGAAGAGAAGCGCGAAGCGATGTTCGAGCCGTTCGTGCGCGGTAGCGAGAAGCGTGGCGAGGGCCTTGGCCTCGGCCTGTCACTGGTGCAGCGGATCTGCGAAAGCCAGGGTTGGAGCGTGAGCCTGAGCACCATGGAGCCTAATGGCTGCCGTTTTCATGTGGAACTCAACCCAGTCAGAACCTGACCCTTCAGTCTGTCGTTTTGCTGATGCAGACTGCGTGCTTTTCGGCGAAGATGGCCCGGTGCTACTGAATGTTTCTGTAAAGTCTTGAAATGTATGCAATTGGACAGGACGAGATTTTCACAACGAGTTGACCTGTTGATCACAGTTCGCTGCTTAAGGTCGTAGGCATCAGTTACTGGAGACGTAAGATGCCTTCCCCGATCAAGCTGGAATTTTCTGACAAGTACGACGATCAACACGCGCAGAAATATTTGCTCAAGCATCAGGACAATCTGGCTCGCCGGTTGTCCCACAAGCGCGACGAGCAGTTGGCGCGCGGTGCGCTGGCCATGGCCGGCGAGCCGGGGCTGGTGTTGGACCTGCCGTGTGGTGCTGGACGTTTCTGGCCGTTGCTGGCCGAAAAACCCAACCGTGTGATTATCGGAGCTGACAATTCGGCGTCGATGTTGAAGATCGCCACAGCTGCCCAACCGGCAGAGGTGGTGAAACGGGTACGCCCTTTGCAGACCTCTGCCTTTGATATCGATTTGCCAGATAACTCCGTCGACAGTATTTTCTGCATGCGCTTGATGCACCACATCGGTGAGCCAGAGCACAGGCTGACAATACTTCGCGAGTTTCAACGTGTTACCCGCGACAGCGTGATTATTTCGCTGTGGGTAGACGGCAATTTCAAGGCCTGGAAGCGCAAGCGCAGCGAAGTGCGTCGTCGCAAAAAAGGTGAGCAAGAAGGTTACCAAAACCGGTTTGTGTTACCGGCTGCTACTGTCGAGGCAGAATTCGAGCAGGCCGGTTTCCGTGTTCAGGAATCCCTGGACTTCATACCGCTCTACGCCATGTGGCGAGTGTATGTATTGCGCAAGAGGTAACAGGATGGCAGTTGAGTGCGTAGTAGGCAGTCATGTAGCTCCCGAAGAACGATTTGATTTTTTCTGGCGTCAACAGGGTGAGTGGGTTGAAGAACCCAACCGCCGACGTGGTGGTGAAAGTGGCGTGCAACGGGTGATGAGCCCTAATGGCCGTTTGCTCTATTGCAAGCGCCAGACCGGCCACATTTACCGCAGCTGGCTGCACCCTTTTGGGCGTCCGACCGTGCTGCGTGAGCGTGATGCCCTCAAAGGCCTGCGTTTGCTGGATGTGCGTGTGCCGGAACTGGTGTTTTGCGAAGCACGTCGCGACCCGGAGCACCAATGGAAAGCCCTGTTGGTCACCGCGTCTCTGGACGGTTTCGACGAGATTGAAAACTGGTACGCCGCCGGTGGCCGCGAACAGTATGGCGAGGCGGTCCACGAGCGCCTGCTGCAAGAGTTGGCCGGCACCTTGGCCCGTATGCACAAAGGCCGCTGGCAACACGGTTGCCTGTATATCAAGCACATTTTCGTGCGGGTGACCGGTGAGCCTGATGCGGCGACTGTGGAAGTGGCCCTGCTGGACTTTGAGAAATGCCGCCAGCGCCTGACCGCTTATCGGGCCGCGTCCCACGACATGCTGCAATTGCGTCGCCATTCGTCGTGGAATGATACCGACTGGAAAAAACTCAGCTACTTTTACGAGACGGCGTTTGGCAGCGCTATCAAGGGTTTAACCAGATGAAGCTAGAAATAGCACGAGGTTTGTTTCTGGTCGGGGCATTGGGTGTTGCAGCCCTGGCCCTGGCGGTATGGGAACAACCTCGTACACAAGTGTTGAGTGCGGTAGACGGTGGCGGGCAATGCCTGCTGCCACGCATTGCCAAGACGAGTGTGGCGGCCAAGCCCGACCATGAACTGTTGTTATTCATGTTCGGCATGTCTCAAGCGATGAGGCCGCAAAGTTGAGGTGTCAGACACAAAAAAGGGCCTTGCGATGCAAGGCCCTTTTTTGTGTCTGACACCTCAACTGTTGTAGGAGCGAGCTTGCTCGCGAAAAAACCGCAGACGACACGTTCATCCAGGATGGGCGCGTTCATGATCGTTCCCACGCTCTGCGTGGGAATGCCTCTTGAGACGCTCTGCGTCTCGTCCGTTAGCGCCAGTGACGCAGAGCGTCACGGGTTGCATTCCCACGCAGAGCGTGGGAATGATCAGCCATTTTGATGTCGTCGGTCTTTAGACCAGGTGCAGGTGGTTATCCCAGAACCCCGCCGGTAACTCCAGTGGTGTTGCCAGTAACTTTTCCTGGCGGCAATCATAGAAGCGGCAACGGCCCTGACCGGATGTCACCACAAATCCATCCGCCACCGCACCCACCCCCGCACAGTCAGGCAAGGGCCCATCCAGGCGCAGTTCGGCGGTGTCCATGTCCCAGATAAAAAAGCGATTGCCACGAGGTGCTGTCAACGCCACCAGGCGCAGTTCGCTGTGCACTGCCACGCTGGCGGTGTAATGCCCCATCGCCTGCAACTGTTCATCAGCCACCGGGAACGCCACGAACGGCTGCCCCGGTCGCTTGATCGCCAGCAACTCGGAACGCTCCTGGGACGGGCCCATGAACTGTTGCCCGGTGAGGATGGTGCCATCGCTGGCGATGCCCATGTGACGCACGCTGTTCATCTGCTGGGCCAGGGTTTCCTTGCTGATCAGGCTGCCGTCACGGCGCATCAGCACCAGGCTCGGCTCCATGGCGTTGAGGTTCATTTCTACCCGGCTTTCGGCTTCGGTGCGAATGCCACCGTTGGCCACGATCAGCGTCTCGCCGTCGGGCATCCACGAGACTTGATGCGGGCCGATGCCGTGGGTAGATATCTCGCCGCTGTGCACCAGCCGCTCACCTTCAAACTTATACACACCCAACAGGCCGCGGCCAGGGTCGGAGGTGTCGTTCTCGGTGGCGTACAGCCAGTCACCGCTCTTGTGGATCACCGCATGGCCATAGAAATGGCGGTTGGCGTTGGAGGTGATGGTTTGCAGCAGCCTGCCATCGCGCAGGTCGATCAGGTAACTCTCGGTGCCTGGGCGACGGGCGACGAACAACGCAATCGGCAACGTCGGGTGGTTGATGATGTCATGGCAGCGCTGGCTGACCTGAGTAGCAAATACCGGCTTGCCGTCCAGGCGATAGCCGACAGCGTAGTGCTTGCCGTCGGCATCATCGCGGGCCGACAGCAGCAGCGGGCCTTTGTCTTTGTGCTTGAACAGCGTCCAGCCACCCAAGGTGATAGCGCTGAGCAGCACGCTGCCCACCGCCAAAGCCTGTCGCCTGAGCATCATCAGTCACCGTCGTTGGCGTTAAAGCCCAGTTGTACGCCCAGCGCCTTGGCCAGTTCACCTTCATGCAGGCGGTGGACTACGTTGAGGCTGTCGTAGATGTCGTTGAGTTGCTGGCGCCCGGCGTCGTCGTTCAACAGTTCGTTGAGCGTGCGCTGGTTGCTGGCGAACAGTTTCAGCGACGCTGCGTAGGCGGCGTCGATTTTCTCGGCCAGTGGCTTCTGGTCCGCCGGCAGCAGGCCACGCAGGCCTTTGTTATCCACGCCCACCCACACGGTCTGAGCCGCGGCGAGGCTGGCTTCCAGGCTCTGCAGGGACGACTGGCTGCGCCAGGCATCGGCCTGGAACGGTTGCGGGATGCCCTTGGTCTGGCGGCCCATGGGGGTGCCGAGTTTCTTCTTCAGGGTGTCCAGGGCGGTCACTTGCACGCGCAGCAGATCGGCGATGGCTTCGTGGGAATCAGCGTAGCGCTGGTTCGGAAACTTGGTCATTTGCGCGAGCATGCCGTCGGTGCTGTTCCAGCTGGCCAGGATCTCTTCGGCCAGGAGTTTCTGGCGCTCGCCGATAGCCATCAGCAACGGGCAATAGCGGGCTTTCTGGGCTTCGTCGGCAACGTCGGGCTTGGCGTCGTAGAGGATGTATTCGTAGGCCGACAGGCCCTGCACCACCACGCTGGATTTCGCCAGGGCCGCGGCGTCGATCTGCGGCTGTGCACTGACCAGTTGCTCGACCTGGCGGCCGACCAGGTTCTTCTTGTCTGGCCAGAACTGCACCTGCCACGCCCGGTTGCCTTCGGCCAGCGGGCCGATCAGCAGCGGTTGCAACTCGGCCCAGGCTTTTTGCGCGTGTAGGAAGTCGGCGCGGGCGGTGTCCAGGCTTTCCTTGCCTTGGCAGTAGGCCAGGGCGCTGACGGCCAGTTGACGGTCGGCCTCAACCCAGCGGCTATAGGTTGGCAGGATCACTTGTTTGGCGATGGCTGCCGAGGTCACTGCTTGCGGGTCTTGGGGCGAGCAAGCGCCCAAGGCCAGGGCTGCGAGGCTGGTGAACAACAACTTGGGACGAAACATGTCGAGCTCCCTTCTGTAAGTGGGGCAAAGCTTATAAAGAATTCAGGAACGCCAGCAACGCGGCACGCTGCTCGGCATTGAACGACAACACATGTTGCTGCGCCGCTTGAGCTTCACCGCCATGCCACAGCACGGCTTCAAGCAGGTTGCGGGCGCGGCCGTCATGCAGGAACTGGGTATGACCACTCACGGTTTGCGTCAGGCCGATGCCCCACAGCGGCGGGGTGCGCCAGTCGCGGCCGGTGGCTTTGAATTCGCTACGGTTGTCGGCCAGGCCTTCGCCCATATCGTGCAGCAGCAGGTCGCTGTAAGGGCGGATCAACTGGTTGGCCAGTTCAGGTTCGGCGGCATTGGCGGTGGTGGTGAAGCTGGGCTTGTGACAGCCCTGGCAACCGGCCTGGTAGAACAGGTTCTTGCCGGCCAGCACTTGCGGCGTGTCAACGTCCCGACGTGCGGGCACCGCGAGGTTGCGGGTGTAGAACAGCACCAGGCGCAGGATGTTATCGCTGACTTCCGGTTCACCCTGCGGGCCATTGCCGTTGGGCGCCTGTTTGCAGGCCACTTGGGCGTCGGTGCAGTCATCGAAGGGTCTCAGGGACGTGGTGAGGCCCATATCACCAGAAAACGCGTGAACGTTTTGTTGATTGAGGTTGGGCTGCCCGGCTTTCCAGCCAAAACGCCCGAGGACAGTTTTGGCCTGAGCGTCATCCCAGACCCAATTGGCGCGGCCCAGGATGGCCTCTTTGTCGGCGGTCTTGGGGTCGGTGTTGCGCAGGATATCGGCATCGCTGATCGCTTCGAGCAGGCCCAGGCCGATCATCGGCGGGGCGATACGCGCCGAGAAGCGTGTGTCGGGGTGCATCGGGCCGTAGCCGAGTTGGGTGATCTGCAGGTCGGGCTTGCGTAATTCAACGAGCGTGCCGTCCTTGAACCTGACGTTGACCGGTGTGTAGTCGACCCGCACCTTGCCTTCCGGCGCAACGCCAGGCACCGCCATGTCCTGGAGTTGCCCGCCGTAGACCGGCTCGGGTACCACGCCGATCTGTTCGATAAGCTTGGCGTAGGCGGGCTGCTCTGTAATAGAGGGATGGATGGACAGGCGCACCAGCATCGATACGGCATTGGGCGCGTCGGGCAGCGGCGGGTGGCCACGGCCATCCTTGATATGGCAGTTCTGGCAGGCGTTGGTATTGAACAGTGGGCCCAGGCCATCGCGCGCCGTGGTGGTGGACGGCGCAATCACCCACGGGTTGCGAAAGAAACTGTTGCCGACGCTGAAGTCCAGGCGCCGCGTCGGCGCCAGGTTGGCCGAGGGCAAGGAAAAGGCGTTCTGGTCGCGCTTGTTTACCGTCGCCGCGCCACCGGCCCGCGATTCACCCGGCTCTGCTTTCGTGAAGCGAGGGGCGTCATCGCAAGCAGTCAGGCTTAAAGCCATCAACGCTGCAGGCAGGTACAAAAGCGCACGGAACATCGAGATTCCTGGACGAGGGCAGAAAATTAAGGCGCAAAGTCTAACAGGGCAGGGCAGATTGAATAAGAGCAATTATCGTTTGGTGGCATCCCGATTCTTTCCCGCTAGAATGGCTGCACATTTTTTTATGGAGGTGGCCAATGCAGGCTCTCGACGCTTTGCTCAACCGTGTTTCCGTGCCCCGTTTGCTCGACCCGGCACCGACCCAGGAGCAGCGCGACCTGCTGTTCGCCGCCGCCATGCGCGCGCCCGATCACGGTCAACTGCGCCCGTGGCGTTTCCTCACCGTGGAAGGCGCAGCCCGTGAACAGATGGGCACGCTGTTGGCCGAAGCCGCTCGTCTGCAAGACGCCGACGCACCGCAAGCCGCCATCGACAAGGCCCAGAACGGCCCGCTGCGTGCGCCGCTGGTGGTGGTGGTGATTGCACGTGTGCAAGAGCATTTCAAAGTGCCCAAGTCCGAGCAGTTGCTGGCCGCCGCCTGTGCGGCCCACGGCATTCTGCTGGCGGCGTATGCCCAGGGTATTGGTGCGGTGTGGCGTACCGGCGAATTGTCCTACTCAGCCCATGTCGCTAAAGGCCTGGGGTTGGCGGCGAATGAAGAAGTGATTGGCTTTCTCTACCTGGGCACGCCGCAGAACCCACCGCGTACGGCGCCGAAGGAAGACCTGACGCCGTTCGTCCAGGCCTGGCCCGGCCGGTAATTCACCACTGCCCTGCTCTATATGTAGGAGCGAGCTTGCTCGCGAAGAACTCAAAGGCGCCGCGTTTATTCAGGAAGCACGCGTTATCGTTGACGTTTTTCGCGAGCAAGCTCGCTCCTACAGGGGGCAATGTTTCAGAACCGAGTCAGACCCTGAACTGATCCATCAACTTCATCTGCTGGCTGGCCAGCGCATTGAGCTGGCTGCTGATCGCCGCCGACTCGGTGGCCTGACCCGTGAGGGTTTCGGTCACGGTGCGAATCGCCGAGACGTTGCGGTTGACCTCTTCGGCCACCGCGCTCTGCTGTTCGGCCGCGCTGGCGATTTGCAGGTTCATGTCGCTGATCACGGTGACCGCGTCGCTGATCTTGCCCAGGGCTTGCACGGCTTGATGGATCTGCCCGGCATTGCTCTGCGCCTGGTGCTGACTGGAGTGCATGGTCGCCACTACGCCACGGGTGCCGCTCTGGATACGCTCGATCACCAGGCGGATTTCTTCCACCGAGTCCTGGGTGCGTTTGGCCAGGTTGCGCACCTCGTCGGCCACCACCGCAAAACCACGTCCGCTTTCCCCGGCACGTGCCGCTTCAATCGCCGCATTCAACGCCAGCAGGTTGGTCTGTTCGGCAATGCTGCGGATCACCTCCAGCACTGAACCGATTTGCTCGCTGTTGACCGCCAGGGCTTCGACTTCGCCCACGGCTTTGCTGACTTCGTCGGCCAGGGTGGTGATATCGCGGGTGCTCTGCTCGATGATCGACATGCCTTCGCGGGCCGACTGGTCGGCACCGCGTGCCGCGCTGGCGGCATTGGAGGCGCTGTTGGCCACGTCGTGGGCGGTGGCGCTCATTTCGTTCGACGCGGTGGCGACCTGGTCGATTTCACGGAACTGCACCTGCATGCCTTCGCTGGTCTGGCGCGCAATGGCGGACGACTGATCGGCCGTCCCACGAGCTTCGGTGATGCTTTGCTTGATCTGTGCAATGGTCGGCTGCAGCTTGTCGAGGAAACGGTTGAACCAGTTCACCAGCTCGCCCAGTTCGTCTTTCTTGGCATAGGCCAGGCGCTGGGTGAGGTCGCCGTCACCGCTGGCGATGTCCTTGAGCATGGCGGCCACGCTATTGATAGGGCGGGTCACGCCAGTAGCGGTCAGCCAGATCAACAGCAAGCCCAGCAGGCCAGCGGCGGCGGCCACCAGCAGGGCTTTGAGCGTGCCCGTTGCCTGGGCCTCGTCGAGTACGGCTTGCAGTTTTTCGTTGTCGGCCAACATCACCGCTTTGGGCAGCTTGATCACCACGCCCCAGGATTTGGCACCGGCAATCGGCTTGAGCGGGTACACGGCACGAATGGTGTCGTCCTGTTCACGGATAACCGGCCGGTCATTGGCCAGCAGTTGCACGATCTCCTTGCCTTCGGCGCCGATGCTGTCGATCAGGTTCTTGCCAACTTTGCCCGGCTCACCACTGTAGGCGGCGATCAGGCCGGTGCTGGACAGAATCTCCAGGTGGGCGGCGCCGTTGAACAGGTCTTTCTGCGCAGCATCGGTGCTCGCTTGCAGGGCGGTGAGGGCGATGTCTACGCCGACCACACCGATGACTTTGCCGTCGACGATCAGCGGCAAGGAAATGGTAGTCATGAGTACCGGCTTGTCGGCCACGGTGTCTTCGTACGGGTCCAGCAGGCAAGTGCTGCGCGTGTCCCGTGGGCAGGTGTACCAGATGTTGTAGGGCGTACCGCTGAGATTGAGGGTGGTCTTGGTCAGGTCATCTTCGACCATGACGGTATTCAGGCTTTCGCCGCCAGCCCGGCTCCAGTAGCTGGAAAACCGGCCTTTTTCGTTGGAGACACGCGCCTTGTCGCCGATGAATTCGCTGTCCTTGCCATCCAGCCCGTTGGGCTCGAACGATAACCAGATGCCCAGCACCTTGGTGTTGCGCTCGAACGCGGTTTTGACGCTGCGGTTGAGCTCTTCACGCAGGGCCCCGGCTTCAAGGGAACGCTGGATGCCCAACTGACGCAGGTCTTTGATCTGGTCGGCCAGGGCTGTGACCACCAGCAGGTTTTCGCCGAAGGTCTGCTGCAAGTGGCCGGCCTGTTCGGCCGCTTTGGATTGCAGCAACTGCTCCACGCTGGCGGTGAGCATTCGTGAGCTTGAATCACTGACCAGCCGATCGTTCTGGTTGGTGTTGTAGATATTGATGCCGACCACCAGTGCAATCACACCCAGCAGACACAGGCCGGACAGCAACACGATTTTCAAGCGGATGGAGAGGGTGTCGAACATAGGTTCACTCACGAATGGACTTGTTGGAATGCACGCAGAAGAGCCAAGTCCATTCGGCGCCGTACCTGAAACATCGGCGTCACAAATCAATTCATGAGCAATAGGCGATGAGCGGTAGGAAAATGCCTACATCGGCCGTTATACGGGGCGTGCGAGCTGCTCGGGGCGGGACCAGATCCACAGGTTGCCCAGGCTCATTCCGGCAATTGCCAGGTACACCGGCCAGCCGTGATCGAGCATCACCAGCATCAGCACGGCGCACAGCAACATGCTCACGGTGGCGCTGACCTTGGCGCGGCGGGCGATGATCTTGCCATTGCGCCAGTTGGACAGGATCGGCCCGAACAGGCGGTGGTTTTCCAGCCAGGCGCTGAGGCGCGGCGAGCTTTTGGTGGCGGCCCAGGCGGCGAGCAAGATGAATTCGGTGGTGGGCAACCCCGGTATCA
>NZ_BCBO01000044.1:0-58781 GCF_001320835.1 Pseudomonas sp. NBRC 111138
GCCGATCCCCAGGCTGACGTAGGCCAGCAGGCCAAAGAGGACTTGGGCGATTTTGGAGGAGGATTGGGGTTTGCCGGTCATGCTGCAGTTTTCTGGTGGGAAGGTTTACACATTATCAGCCATGAAATGCACCCAAGTGTGGGAGCTGGCTTGCCTGTGATTGCGGTGTATCAGGTTAAACATCTGGCGCTGACCCACCGCCATCGCAGGCAAGCCAGCTCCCACATTGAACCGCTGTCTACCAGAACACTTACGCCAGTTCTGGGGCGCTAGCGTACGCCTGTTCCAGCAACACGGTGAAGCGCACAAACGCATCAATCGCGCCTTTTTCCACGGCAGCTTCTTCTTCGGCACTGAATGCCAGGCCGTCGAGGGTGCGGGTGAAGCTTTTCCAGCCCTCGGCGCGACCACCGGCCGGCTCGCCCAGGTGGCGGGCACCGAAGGTCTCGCTCAGGCCCAGGCCCACGGCGCGCTTGATCAGGAACGCAGCGCCCAGCTTGGAGCCTTCGGAGACGAACAGCCAGCCCAAAGCTTCGGCTTTGCTGGGGTTGTTCACCGCGCCGGCAACCGGGGCGGGGATTTCGGTGTCCAGGTCTTCCAGGTCGAGCTTGGCGGCTTCGGCGCGGCAGCGGGCGGCCAGGTCAGGGATGATCTGGTTCAGTTCGGCATCGTTGTACAAGGCCACCAGTTCCGATTGGAACAGGTACTGGGCCACTACGAAGCGGGCGAAGTTGGCTTGGGTTTCGAACGGCGCGTGAGCCTTCACCAATGCGTCGAGCTTGGTGTGCGGCTCGTTGGTGATCTGGTTCAGGCGTTGGGAGCGCAGGCTTGGACGTTCTGCGGTGGAAGAAGTGGTCATGAAAAAAATCCTTGAGAAGAGAAGCGCCTGGGCGCCCTGAAGAGAGCTGTTATCAACTAGACGAACAAGAAGACGCGGCACAGTAAAAAATCCTCACCTCGCCGCGGATGCAATGGCGGCGAGGTGAGGCGGAAGGGTCAGATGTCCCAGATCACGTTGATCGCAAAGTTGCGACCGGGCTGGGTCAGGCGGTCGAGGTTGGCCGGGCCGGTCACACCGGCTTCGCCGACGCTGTCGTAGCTGCGCACGTCATCCCAGTTCCAGTACTTCTTGTCGGTGAGGTTGTAGAGGCCACCGTTGACGGTCACGTCTTTGCTCACCTTGTAATAAGCGGTCAGGTCGAGGATGCCGAAGCCCGGGGTCTTGAACGGGCCGTCGGTGCCGCCGTCGGGCGCGTGGAAGGTGGTGCTGTCGACGCGGTCCTGTTTTTTCACCAAGGTCCAGCTCACCAGGCCACCGTAGTTGTCCTGGTCGTAGCCCAGGCCAAACACGCCCTTGAGCGGGTTGACGCTGTTCAACGGCTCGCCATTGTCGTCGTTGCGACCGTAGGTGTAGGCAACCGAGCCTTGGGTATACAGGCGCCTTCGGCGCGCCGAAGGTATCCAGGTTCAGGCGGCCCTTGGCTTCCACGCCCTTGACGGTGGCGCGCTTGATGTTGACCGCCTTGAATTGCTCCACGGTGCCGCCGACCACGGCGTTGTCTTCGTCGATAAAGTCACGGTACTTGTTGTAGTACACCGCAATATCGAAGGAGCCTTCGTCGAATTTGCCGCGAATCCCGGTTTCGATGCCTTTGCTGGTTTCTGGCTTGAGGTCGGGGTTGGGTTCGACGGTGTAGCCCAGGTTGAGGTTTTCGAAGCGACCGTACAGCGCTTTGGCAGACGGCGTACGGAAGCCCTCGGCGTATTGACCGAACCAGGTGTAGTTGTCGGTCAGGGCATAGGTGAGGCCGAACTTGGGTGTTACGCGGTTCCAGGTCTTGTCTTTGCCATCGACGGTATAGGCGCCGGTCGGGTTGACGGTGTTGAGGAATTCCTGGGTCAGCTTGGGCTTGAGCCGGGTGTAGTCATAACGCACGGCAGGCAGGAAAGTCCATTTGTCCCAGGTGATCTGGTCCTGGGCGAACAGCGAGTAGGTGTTGATGGTTGGGTCGGGGAAGTCGCTGGCCTTCTTCACGCTGTCGCTCGCTTGCGGGCTCGGCGCGCCGATGGCGGTGCAGCCGGCGCCAATGGCCAGGCACGAGGCCGAGCCTTCGCGTGAACCGGTGACTTTCTGCTGCTTGAGGGTGGTGCCGTAGGTCACCTGGTGCTCGGTTTCACCGAGGCTGAATGCTTTGTCCAGTTGCGCGTCGAAGACCCACTGTTTCTCTTCGTAAAGGGTGTCGCGGGTACGCAGGACGCGACGGCCCGCCTGGTAGATTTCGGCGGTGGTCTGGTCGGTCTTGGCGATCTGGTAGTTGAGGCTGGTCTTGATGCGGTCGGCAATCGGCGACTCCAGGGCAAAGGTGTTTTCCAGTCCGAAGCGCTCGCGGGTAATGGTGTCGTTACCCCGACGGTCGCGGTACAGGTTCATGCCCCGGCCACCGATGAACGGGCCGCCCACTGCGTTTTTCAGATTGACGTCGCGGTCATCCTTGAACTTCTCGTAGGTCAGGCCCAGGCGGTTGTCATCGCCATAGTTCCAGCCCAGCTTGGCCAGCACGTTGGTGGTGCGCGCATCTTCCGGGTTGGCGCCGGTACGGGCCAGGCCAGTGGCGTTGTTGCCATCGTAGGATTCGGTTTCGTGGCCATTGCGCTGGCTCAGGTGCAGCAAACCGTCGAAGTCTTGCACACGCCCGGCGAAGGTGCCGGAGGTCAGCCAGCTCTCGTCGGCGGAGCTGTAGCCGGTCTTCAGGCGGGCACCGACGTCCTGGCCTGGCTTGATGATGTCATCCGGGTCGAGGGTGAAATAACTCACCGCGCCGCCGATGGCGCTGCTGCCGTACAGGGCCGAGGCCGGGCCGCGCAAGATCTCCACGCGCTTGACGATTTCCGGGTCGACGTAATTGCGGCGGGTCTTGGCGTAAGGGCCGTTGAAGAAATTGTCCGGCACTTCGACGCCATCCACCTGGGTGAGGACGCGGTCGCCGTCGATGCCACGAATGTTGTAGCCCGCGTTACCCGAGCGCGTACCGGCGCCGCCGACGGAGACGCCGGGTTCGTAGCGCACCAGTTCACGGATGTTGTTGACGTTCTGGCGGTCCAGTTCTGCGCGGTCGTGCACGCTGACGGTGCTCGGTACGCTGTTCACATCCTGTTCATTGCGAGTGGCGCTGATGGTCACCTGTTGCAGGGCGAGGGCGCTGCCGGCGCTACGTTTTTCCAGCACGATGTTGTTGGTGCCCAGTTTGCGATAGCTCAGGTTGGTCCCCACCAACAGCCGGTCCAGGGCTTTTTCCGCTGGCAGCGGGCCGCGCACGCCAGGGGACGATACGCCCTGGCCCAGTTCGGCCGGCAGGCCTACTTGCCAGCCGGTCACTGCGGTGAAAGCGTTGAGTGCCGACACCAATGGCTGCTGTTCGATGCTGAACGTGTAATTGGCGTGGCTGCGAGCGGCAGGTTCCGCGGCGGTGGCGCTCATGACGGGCGCACCAGCCAGCAGGATCGCGGCGGTCAGCAAGGACAAAACGGGCGAAGCAGACCGGCGGTTGAAACGAGAGGACATCGAGAGCGCTCCGGGATACGAATCTTATAGTTGCGAACCGAACCAAATAGGAATCAGTTGCATTGGCTATAACGAGACGTATCGCCGGTTAACATCGAGTAAAAATAATTCTCATTTAGTTCAGGATCACCAGCGCCGGGTACTCCGACAGCTTGGCCGAGGTGATGTGGGCCAGGGAGCGCACCACGTCCAGGGGCTGGTCGAGGCGGTAGTTGCCGGTGACGGCGACGCTGGCCAACTGCTCGTTGTTGTTGACGATCCAGCCTGGGTAATAGCGGCGCAGCTCAGCCAGCACTTCGCTCATCGGGCAGTTTTCGAACACTAGCCGGCCCTGCACCCAGGCCAGGTCCTTGCTGGGATCGAGCTTGGCCGGTTGGCCGAAACCCTTGGGGCCGATGCGGATGCTTTCACCGGCGCTCAGGCGCACGCGGGCATCGTCGAAAGTGTTGCTCAGGTCGACATCGCCGCGCTGCACTTGAACCTGGGCTTCGCCATTGAGGTAGCGCACGGCAAAGGCGGTGTCACGCACGCTGGCGCGCACCGGGCCGGCGTCTATTTCCAGGGGCAGGCCACGGGTGGGCGCTATTTCAAAGAACGCTTCGCCCTGGTACAGGCGGGCAATGCGCTGGTGGTGGTTGATGGTGCTGGAAAATGCCGAGTTGGTGTTCAACAGTACCTTGGAGCCATCGTCCAGTTGCAGGCGCTGGCGCTCGCCGACCACCGTCAGATGGTCGGCCTGCAAACGCACCGGCAGGTTGCTGAAACTGAACAGGCCGACCAGTAACACGGCGGCGGTGGCCAGGGGTTTCCAGTGCGGTCTGATCCGGCGCCAGCCGCTGGGCTTGCGCGGTGCGGCGAGGGCCACGGCGGCGCTGTGTACCGGCGCGTCACCCCAGGCGGCCTGGGCCTTGCTGAAGGCGTGGACATTCGCCGGGTCCTGGGCCAGCCAGGCGTCGAACGCGGCCTGCTGCCCAGGTTGCGGGCACTGCAAGGCGATCAGCCAATCGAGGGCTTGGTCCATGGCCGCGTCTTGCAACACCTCATGAGCCAACGCATGGGGGCGCAGTTTATTCGGGTCCGTCACGGTGTTCCTCGGGTCTTCGCCACGTTCTATTCATTTTTCCTACAGCTTGGATCGACACCTCTGTCGGGTGAAGCTTAAGGCTGATCCAGCCGTTCGGCCACACCCACACAGATAGCCATGATCAATTTGAGTTCCTTTTGCACCGTGCTCAAGGACACACCCAACTGATCGGCAATTTCCTGATAGCTGCAACCGTGCAGACGGCTGAGGATGAAAATCCGCTGCTGGCGGGCGCTCAACTGGCCGAGGCTGACACTCAGGTGCTCCAGTAGCTGCTCGGCCTGGGTAGCTTCCTCAGGCGTGCTGGCCGGCGCGGCGACGCTTTGCAGGACATCCAGCGGGACATCCTCCTGCAGGGTACGCGCCTGAATCCTGCGCGAACGCAAGTGATCCAGCGCCAGGTTGCGCGCCGTCTGGTAGACAAAGGGTTCAAGGTGGTCGATTGGCCGCTCGCTGAGGGCCCGAGTCACGCGCAGGTAGGTTTCCTGCAACAGGTCCTCGGCGGTGCTGTGGTTATGCACCATGCGTTGCAGAGTTCGTAGCAGGATCACCCGTTGGGTGAGGAAGACGTGGTTGAAGCGAGATTGGCTCACAGTGATACCAGACCGATTTGCAGTTAATGATAATGCTTATCATCAACTGAAATGGCAAGTGGCACTTTGAGATGCCTTGGAGATTGTGCCGCTCGTTCCCATGCTCTGCGTGGGAACACATCCTGTGACGCTCCGCGTCACAACTTTAAGAGCAGGACGCGGAGCGTCCAGGGTGGCATTCCCACGCAGAGCGTGGGAACGATCTGGTCGATCTTGTGGAGTTACTCGGCGTTGCACAACGCCAGGCAGTTATCCAGCATGCGGTTGGAGAAGCCCCACTCGTTGTCATACCACGCCAATACTTTGAGCAATTTGCCACTGACCTTGGTGTGATTGGCATCGAAGATCGACGACAGCGGGTTATGGTTGAAGTCACTGGAAACCAGCGGCAGGGTGTTGTAGCCGAGGATCTTCGAATGCTGGCTGGCGTGTTTGAGCAGGGCGTTGACTTCATCGGCCGTGGCTTCTTTCTTCAACTGCACGGTGAGGTCCACCAGCGACACGTTGATCACCGGTACACGCACCGCCATGCCGGTCAGCTTGCCTGCCAGTTCTGGCAGCACCAGGCCCACCGCTTCAGCGGCGCCGGTCTTGCTCGGGATCATGTTCTGGGTGGCCGAACGCGCGCGGTACGGGTCGGTGTGGTACACGTCGGTGAGGTTCTGGTCGTTGGTGTAGGCGTGAATAGTGGTCATCAGCCCGCTTTCGATGCCCAGCTCGCGATGCAGCACCTGGGCGACCGGCGCCAGGCAGTTGGTGGTGCACGATGCGTTGGAGATGATCTGGTGGGATTGACGCAAAATGTCATGGTTTACCCCGTAGACCACAGTCGCGTCCGCGCCTTTGGCCGGGGCGGAGATGATCACCTTGCGCGCGCCAGCGCTAATATGCGCGGCAGCCTTGTCACGGTCGGTGAACAGGCCGGTGCATTCGAACACCACGTCAATCTTGTGCGCAGCCCACGGCAGGTCGGCGGGGTTGCGAATGGCACTCACGGCAATCCGGTCACCATTGACGGTCAGGCTTTCCTGATCGTGGGCAACCTCTGCGTCGAAAGTGCCGTGTACGGTGTCGTACTTGAGCAGGTGGGCATTGATCGAACTGTCGCCCAAATCGTTGATGGCGACGATCTGCAGATCCTGGCGATAGCCTTGGGTATACAGTGCGCGCAGGACATTACGGCCGATACGGCCAAAACCATTGATTGCGATTCGAAGAGTCATCGGAAAGTGCCTGTCGTCGATTTGTTGTAAGAATTACAAGATTATTCGCATAAAAATAGAAAACAAGCCTTTTTAGTGGCAATATTTTGTTCAATCTACAACGAGTGACCTGAATCAACTGGTCCGATGATCCAAACGACCCCCTGCCATCCCATGAGCCGTGGGCGTTTGATCAGCATAGACACTCAGGTCGCCACATCCGTTAGCCTGGAGTTCTATACATGCATCCCCGCGTTCTTGAGGTCACCGAACGGCTTATCGCCCGCAGCCGCGCCACCCGCGAGGCTTACCTTGCGCTCATTCGCGGCGCAGCCAGCGACGGTCCGATGCGCGGCAAGCTGCAATGCGCCAACTTCGCCCACGGCGTGGCCGGTTGCGGCACCGAAGACAAAAACAGCCTGCGCATGATGAATGCCGCCAACGTGGCAATTGTTTCTTCTTATAACGACATGCTCTCGGCGCATCAGCCCTACGAGCATTTCCCCGAACAAATCAAAAAGGCGCTGCGCGAAGTTGGCTCGGTCGGCCAGTTCGCTGGCGGCACCCCCGCCATGTGCGACGGCGTGACCCAGGGCGAGCCGGGCATGGAGCTGAGCCTGCTCAGCCGCGAAGTCATTGCCATGTCCACGGCGGTAGCGCTGTCCCACAACATGTTCGACGCCGCGCTGATGCTGGGCATCTGCGACAAGATTGTTCCTGGCCTGATGATGGGCGCGCTGCGCTACGGCCACCTGCCGATGATTTTCGTGCCAGGCGGGCCGATGCCCTCGGGTATCTCCAACAAGCAGAAGGCCGATGTGCGCCAGCGCTATGCCGAAGGCAAGGCCAGCCGCGAAGAACTGCTGGAATCGGAGATGAAGTCCTACCACAGCCCCGGCACCTGCACTTTCTACGGCACCGCCAACACCAACCAGTTGCTGATGGAAGTCATGGGCCTGCACTTGCCCGGCGCTTCGTTCGTCAACCCGTACACGCCCCTGCGGGATGCGTTGACCCGTGAAGCTGCGCATCAGGTCACGCGTTTGACCAAGGCCAATGGCAATTTCACGCCGATTGGCGAGATTGTCGACGAGAAGTCCATCGTCAACTCCATCGTTGCGCTCAACGCCACTGGCGGCTCCACCAACCACACCCTGCACATGCCGGCCATTGCCATGTCGGCAGGCATCATCCTGACCTGGCAGGACATGGCCGACCTCTCCGAGGTGGTGCCGACCCTGTCCCACGTGTATCCAAATGGCAAGGCTGACATCAACCACTTCCAGGCGGCGGGCGGTATGTCGTTCCTGATCCGCGAACTGCTGGAAGCCGGCCTGCTTCACGAAGACGTCAACACCGTGGCCGGCAAGGGCCTGAGCCGCTATATCCAGGAACCTTTCCTGGTGGATGGCGAACTGGTCTGGCGCGACGGCCCGATCGAAAGCCTCGACGAAACCATCCTGCGCCCGGTGGCCCGTGCGTTCTCGCCGGAAGGCGGCTTGCGCGTGATGGAAGGCAACCTAGGCCGTGGCGTGATGAAGGTTTCGGCGGTAGCGCCGGAGCATCAGGTTGTCGAAGCGCCCGCGGTGGTGTTCCAGGACCAGCAGGACTTGGCCGATGCCTTCAAGGCTGGCCTGTTGGAAAAAGACTTTGTCGCGGTGATGCGCTTCCAGGGGCCGCGCTCCAACGGCATGCCGGAACTGCACAAGATGACCCCGTTCCTGGGCGTGTTGCAGGACCGTGGTTTCAAAGTGGCGTTGGTAACAGACGGGCGCATGTCCGGCGCGTCGGGTAAGATCCCTGCCGCGATCCACGTCAACCCCGAAGCCCAGAGCGGCGGGCCGCTGGCGCGGGTCCAGGATGGCGATATCATCCGCGTCGATGGCGTTACCGGCACCCTGGAGCTTAAGGTGGACGCCGAAGTATTTGCAGCGCGCACGCCTGCCACGGGCCTGTTGGGCAATAACGTGGGGGCCGGCCGCGAGCTGTTTGCATTCATGCGCTTGGCCGCAAGCTCCGCAGAGCAGGGCGCCAGCGCCTTTACCTCTGCCTTGGAGACGCTTAAGTGAAGCTTGCGCTGGTCGGTGACATCGGGGGGACTAACGCCCGTTTTGCGTTATGGCGGGATCAGGAACTGCATTCGATCCGCGTGCATGCCACGGCGGATCACGGCAGCCCTGAAGAGGCGATCAAGGTCTATCTCAAAGAGGAAGGCCTGGAAATCGGGGACATCGGTGCGGTGTGCCTGTCGGTGGCCGGGCCGGTGAGCGGCGATGAATTCAAGTTCACCAACAACCACTGGCGCCTGAGCAAAACCGCGTTTTGCCAGGCCCTGCAGGTGGATGAACTGTTGCTGGTCAACGACTTCTCGGCCATGGCCCTGGGCATGACCCGGCTCAAGCCCGACGAATTCCGCGTGGTCTGCGAAGGCACGCCGGAGCCCTTGCGCCCGGCCGTGGTGATCGGCCCGGGTACGGGTCTTGGTGTCGGCACCTTGCTGGACCTCGGCGCAGGCCGTTGGGCAGCATTGCCGGGGGAGGGTGGGCATGTCGACCTGCCCCTGAGCAGCCCACGGGAAACCCAGCTGTGGCAACACATCTACAGCGAGATCGGGCATGTCAGCGCCGAAACCGCGTTAAGCGGTGGTGGCCTGCCACGGCTGTACCGGGCGATTTGTGCGGTGGATGGGCATGAGCCGGTGCTCGACACCCCCGAAGCCATCACGGCGGCGGGCCTGGCCGGCGATCCGGTGGCGATGGAAGTATTGGACCAGTTCAGCATCTGGCTGGGCCGGGTGGCGGGCAATAACGTCTTGACCACCGGTGGACGCGGTGGCGTGTACATCGTGGGTGGGGTGATACCGAGGTTTGCCGACTTCTTTATCGCCAGTGGTTTCGCTAAAAGCTTCGCGGATAAAGGCTGCATGAGCGACTACTTCAAAGGTATTCCAGTGTGGTTGGTGACGGCGCCGTATTCCGGGCTGACTGGGGCGGGTGTGGCGCTTGAGCAAGCTTTTGCATAGGTCATAATGGCGCCATCGCAGGCAAGCCAGCTCCCACAGTCTGGAATGCATTCCAAGTGTGGGAGCTGGCTTGCCTGCGATGACGGCCTAAAGCGCACCCGATGATTTAAGCCAGGCCATAACAACAAGGAGGCCCCCGTGAGCGTAATCAGTAAATCCATTCTCCTCGTCGACGACGACCAGGAAATCCGCGAATTGCTGCAAACCTACCTCAGTCGCGCCGGCTTCCAGGTCCGTGGCGTGTCCGACGGTGCGGGGTTCCGCCAGGCAATGAACGAGGCGCCGTGCGACCTGGTTATCCTCGATGTCATGTTGCCAGACGAAGACGGCTTCAGCCTGTGCCGCTGGATTCGCCAGCACCCGCGCCAGGCGCAGGTGCCGATCATCATGCTCACCGCCAGTTCCGACGAAGCCGACCGCGTGATCGGCCTGGAGCTGGGTGCCGATGACTATATCGGCAAGCCGTTCAGCCCCCGCGAGTTGCAGGCGCGTATCAAGGCACTGCTGCGCCGCTGCCAATTCGGCCAGGAGCGCAGCAGCGGCGGTGATGTGTGGGTGTTCGATGAATGGCGCCTGGATATGATCAGCCACCGCTTGTTTCATGTGGATGGTGAAGAGGTGATCCTCTCCGGTGCCGACTTCGCCTTGCTCAAGTTGTTTCTCGACCACCCGCAACAGATCCTCGACCGTGACACCATCGGCAACGCCACCCGTGGCCGCGACCTGATGCCCCTGGACCGTATCGTCGACATGGCCGTCAGCCGCTTGCGCCAGCGCCTGCGCGACACCGAGAAACCTCCGCGGCTGATCCGCACCGTGCGTGGCAGCGGCTATCAACTGGCAGCCAGCGTGGTTGCCGGCAATGCCCATTGAACCGCTGAACGAACGCCGTCGCCGCTTCCCGGTACCCCGCTCGCTGCTGGGGCGCATGTTACTGCTGACCTTGCTGGCGGTGCTGTTTGCCCAAGCGCTGTCCAGCGTGATCTGGGTGTCGCAACTGCGCGCCACCCAGCTTGAGGGCCTGGTGACCAGCGCCCGTAGTCTGGCGCACTCAATGACCGCCAGCGTGAGTTACTTCCGGTCGCTGCCGGTGGCCTATCGCCCGTTAGTGCTGGACCAATTGCGCAGCATGGGCGGCACGCGTTTTGTGGTGACCCTCAACGATCGCCCGCTAGACATGCAGATACTGCCTGAAACCCCGCGCAAGCAGGCGGTGCTGGTGGCAGTGGATGAAGTGCTGCGCCAGACCCTGGGTGCCGACGTGCATATCTCGGTGGAGTTCGTCAGCGCCGAAGACCTGCGCATCTTCAATGCCGGCCTGAAGCTCGACGAACTGCCACGCTCCTGGGCCCATTACGCGTTGACCCTGGAGCCGGTGAACCCGCCGGTGCTGGTCACCCAGATCCAACTGGCACCCGGTGAATGGCTGTACATCGCCTCGCTATTGCCCGAGCCCTACACCAGCCTGGAAGAGCAAGGCCTGCCGTCCCAGCAGGTGTGGTTCATCGTGCTCACCAGCGGTTTTCTGCTGCTGTTCATCGGCCTGCTGGTGCACTGGCAAAGCCGACCGCTCAAGCGCCTGGCGCGAGCGGCGCGGGACATGTCCCTGGGCGCCGATGTGGAGCCGGTGGCTGAAGGCGGCGGCAGTGAAGTGGTGGAAGTGGGCCGTGCATTCAATGCCATGCGTGAACGCATCAGCCGTTACCTGACCGAGCGCAGCCAGTTGTTCAGCGCGATTTCCCATGACCTGCGCACGCCCATCACCCGCCTGCGCCTGCGTGTGGAATTGCTGGAAGACGAGAACCTGCAAAACAAATTCGGCCGTGACCTGGATGAGCTGGAATTGCTGGTCAAGGGCGCGCTGCAATGCGTGAAAGACACCGACATCCACGAAAACATCCAGCCGGTGGACCTCAACCACGTCCTCGAATGCCTGGTGGAGCCGTACCTGGCACCCCATGGCAATGGCCGAGTGACCCTTGATGGCGCGGCCCTGTCAGCCTACCCAGGCAAGCCGCTGGCGCTGAAGCGCTGCATCGGCAACCTGATCGACAACGCGCTCAAGTACGGGCAGAACGCGCATTTGCATATCGAGGACGATGGCGTGCAGTTCATCCTGCATGTGGATGACGAGGGGCCCGGCGTGCCGCAGCAGCGACTGGAGCAGGTGTTTGAACCGCACTTCCGCCTGGCCGGCCAGCAGCAGGGTTACGGATTGGGGTTGGGGATTGCGCGCAATATTGCCCACAGCCATGGGGGCGAAGTGAGTTTGCAGAACCTGCGTGAAGGCGGCCTGCGCGTTACCCTGCAACTACCAAGAACCTTGGACTAACAAACACCTGAGATCAAATGTGGGAGCTGGCTTGCCTGCGATAGCGGTGGTTCAGTGGACTCATTAGTGACTGACACACCGCCATCGCAGGCAAGCCAGCTCCCACATGTTGCTCTGCGTACATCAGATGCTCTGGCGCAACCGGGCCAGGTCGCGCAGCGGCGGCGCACCGAACAACCGGCTGTACTCCCGGCTGAACTGGGACGGGCTTTCATACCCCACCCGATAGCCCGCCGCCGAGGCCTCCAGCCCTTCGGCAATCATCAGCCGCCGGGCTTCCTGCAAGCGCAGTTGCTTCTGGTATTGCAGCGGGCTCATGGCCGTGATCGCTTTGAAGCGATGGTGCAGGGTCGAGACGCTCAGGTTCACTTCTTTGGCCAGGTCGTCGATACGCAGCGGCTGTTCGTAGTTACCGTTCAACCAGGTGATCGCCTGGCTCACCCGATGGCTCTGGCTGTTAGCCACAGCGATTTCATACAGGCGATAACCCTGCGGGCCACGCAGCAAGCGGTAGAGAATTTCACGGTTGATCAAGGGCGCGAGCATCGCGATGTCTTTAGGCGTGTCCAGCAAGCGGGTCAGGCGCAGCACCGCGTCGAGCAGTGCGTGATCGATGCGGTCGACGTACATGCCTCGTGAGGTCGGGCGCGAGGGCACGCCCATCGGCCCGGCCTCTGCGATCAGCGCTGTGAGCTGCGCCGGGTCGATATTGATACGCACCGAGAGGTTCGGGTCCTCGGCGGTGGCGTCAATAATGCGGCCGGCTACCGGCATCGCCACCGAGAACACCAGGTAGTTGAGCGGGTCGTAGGCAAAGATTTCGTCGGCCAGGCGCACCTCCTTACTGCCACTGGCTAGGATGCACAGCGCGGGTTCCACCAGCACCGGCATGAAATCCCGGGGCGCGTTGTGGCGGTTCAGGTACAGCGAGGTGATCGCCGTGCCGTAGGAGCCGTCCTCCCAGGTATGGCGGTGCACGATACTGGCCAGCTCGGCGCGTTGTTTCTCCATCTCGGCATCGAGGGGAATGGACTTGGATTCGGGCGACGGCATGGGGCGTCCTCTACGCGCTGCTTTGATGGGCTCAGCTTAGCGGCAGCTTTTCAAAAAGTGTTACGTCGATTCTGCAGCATCCTTGCCTGATCCTGCGAGATAGCTTGAATCAGGCAAGTGCGCAGCCTGTCATCAGCCTGAAACATTAGGCCTGGGCCTGGAATAAATCCTGGGGCCGAACGTCCTCCCTACGCTTCTCGCAGGATTGTGCAATAAGCCTGCAGGAATTGACTAACCGCGCCCACCCCCGCGCCGTTATCTTTGATCCTGTGGCAACACGCCCTCATTGTGCTTGCCGAGCATCACTTCTCAACGGGAGAGTCGAACATGTCCACCCCCATTCCCGCGAGCCATATGGCCTTTATCCGCGCCCGTAGCGGGTGCAGCACTGAACTCGGTGCACGCTTGAGCAGTTTGATCGAACCAGGTCGCCAGGCCCAGGGTTGCCTGCAATTCTCGTTGCAGCACTCCCAGGTCGATCCCGATGTCTGGCTGGTGTCCGGGTTCTGGAGCAGCGAGCAGGCCATGAGCGCCTACTTCAACTCTCCGGCCCTGATGATCTTCACTGAGCTTCTGAACGACATGGTCGTACGCAGCATGGACTTCCAGACCTTCACCGACGCATCGGCGGCACAGGCCTACGGCGAGTACCTGCAACTGGCCGGTTAACGGTTAGAATGGTCGACTTTCCATTGGCCAGGACCTGCAACATGGCACGTAAACAATTTGCCCACCACGAAGCCGTTTCCGCCGTAGTACCGGGCGAAGGTGGCTACAGCGCCGCCGTCGCCGTCAAGGCACTGGATGGCATGGGCGCACCCAGGTTTCACAAGATCCTTGATGGGCAGACGTTCAAGACAGCGTCCGATGCCGATGATGCGGCGACGTTGCAACTCGAGCATCTGGTCGATGTGGATGCAGAAGGCCAACTGACCTGGGCGACTGCTGAACGCTGAGGCAGCACACCTAACCAATGTGGTAGCTGGTTTGCCTGCGATAGCGGTGTATCAGTCACTCTTGGGTTAACTGACCCACCGCTATCGCAGGCAAGCCAGCTCCCACAGTTTTGATTGCATTTCAGTCAGGGTTTAATGGCGCCTGGTCTGTGCATTTTGAACAGGGCCTCAGGCCCCAGCTGGAAATAGTCCGCCGGGCCACCCCCGCGCAAAATCGGCTCGGCGGCAGCAGTGTCGTAGATCCCATCCTTGAGCAACCATTTGGCGATGTGCACCGCCACGACCTCGCCCAGCACCAGCCAGCTCGGCACCAATTGCTGGTCGGCACGTTGCAGTTGGATGATCTGCGTCACCTTGCACTCGAACGACACCGGGCTCTCGCCCACCCGTGGTACGCCGACGATTTTCGAAGCCACCGGCGTCAAGCCGGAGAGTTCGAATTCATTCACCTCGGGCGATACGGCCGCGCAGCTCTGGTTCATCTGCTCGGCCAGTGGTCGGGTGGCCAGGTTCCAGACGAATTCGCCGGTCTGTTCGATATTGTTCAGGCTGTCTTTACGCCCGACACTGGAAAACCCAATGATCGGCGGAATGTAGTTGAACGCATTGAAGAAGCTGTAGGGCGCCAGGTTCAGGCGGCCTTCGCGATCGTGCGAGGAGATCCAGCCAATCGGGCGTGGGCCGACGATGGCATTAAACGGGTCATGGGGCAGGCCGTGGCCGTTGGCGGGTTCGTAAAAGTGGATGTCGTCAGGCATGGCCGGGGTTCCTGCTACGCGGTTTGGGAGGCGGTCATAGTGCAATTCATGGCGGTGAATTTCCATCGTGCCCATGGATTTTTCATACATCTGCCACCTATTTTTCACAGTTTCCCCTTCAGTCTGCGCCCAAGGTCAATACCCCCTATAAGACTGAGCCTTGGAGCTATCTACTGCATGAACAAACTTCCTCAGATCACCCTGGCGTTCTGGGTCATGAAAATCTGCGCAACTACCTTGGGCGAAACCGCCGGGGACTTGCTGTCGATGACCTTGAACGTTGGCTACGCCATCAGCTCCATGATCCTCATTAGCGTGTTCCTGGTGACCCTGGTGACGCAACTCTGGTCGAAAACCTACAACCCGGTGCTGTACTGGATCGTGATTTTGTCTACCAGTACTGCGGGTACCACGATGTCCGACTTCATGGACCGCACGCTGGGGCTGGGCTACGCCACCGGGTCGATGATCCTGGTCGTGATCCTGATGATCATCTTTGCATTGTGGCACCTCAGTGGTGACTCGCTGAACGTGAACAAGGTGCAGACCTTCCGAGGGGAGCTGTTTTACTGGATGGCGATCCTGTTCTCCAACACCTTGGGCACCGCATTGGGCGATTTCCTCGCGGACGATTCGGGGCTGGGCTTCGCCGGTGGCGCATTGTTGATCGGCTCAACCATCGCCGCGGTGGTGGTACTCAAGTACTTCACCCGCATCTCGTCGGTATTGTTGTTCTGGGTGGCGTTTGTACTGACACGGCCGTTTGGCGCGACCTTGGGAGATTTCCTGACCAAACCCCATGAAAAAGGCGGCTTGGATTTCGGCACCATCGGTTCATCCGCGGTATTGGCTGCGGTGCTGGTGGTGATGATTGCTGGCGCGTCGTATGCGCAGCGGCGCTATGGGCGCAATGAGGCCGCAGAGTTGTCCTAAGGCTAAATGAGGGAGCGGGCTTGCTGTGGCGAGGGAGCTTGCTCCCGTTCGACAGCGTAGCTGGAGCCAGCTTTTTGGGGGCGCTTCGCACCCCAGCGCAAGCAAGCTTGCTCGCCACAGCAAGCCCGCTCCCACATTTTTTAGTCGGTGGTGATGCGTGAGTGTTTACGCGTGTCTTTCATGGTCACGTACACCATCAACGACACGGCGATACACGCGGTCACGTACCAGTAGTAGCCAGTTTCCATACCGATGCTCTTGAACCACAGCGCGATGTATTCAGCGGTACCGCCGAAGATCGACACGGTCAGGGCATACGGCAGGCCCACGCCCAGTGCGCGGATTTCGGTCGGGAACAGCTCGGCCTTCACCACGGCGTTGATAGAGGTGTAGCCGCTGACGATGATCAGCGCCGCCATGATCAGGAAGAACGCGCCCCACCAGCTCTGGATGGTGTGCAGGGTAGTAAGGATCGGCACGGTGAACAGGGTGCCAAGCACGCCGAAGGCGATCAGGATCGGGCGGCGGCCGATTTTATCCGACAACCCGCCGATGATCGGTTGCAGGCACATGAACAGGAACAGCGTCGCCGCCGAGATGGTGGTGGAGTCGGAGATGCTCATGCCGACCGTGTTCACCAGGTATTTCTGCATGTAGGTGGTGTAGGTGTAGAACGCCAGGGTGCCGCCCATGGTCAGGCCGACCACGGTCATCAGTTCCTTGGGATGGCGCATCAAGGTGCGCATTGCGCTTTCCTTGGCTTTTTCTTTCTTGGTGAACGACTCGGTTTCTTCCATGCCGCGACGCAGGTACAGCGCGACCACTGCACACAAGGCACCGATGGCGAACGGGATACGCCAGCCCCAGGCGTACAGTTGTTCGGTAGTCAGCACCTGTTGCAGCACGATCAGCACCGCCAGCGCGATGAGCTGGCCGGAGATCAGGGTCACGTACTGGAAGCTTGAGTAGAACCCGCGACGTTCCTTGGTGGCCATCTCACTCAGGTAAGTGGCAGAGGTGCCGTATTCGCCGCCGACCGACAGGCCCTGCAGCAGGCGGGCAAACACCAGCAGGATCGGCGCACCGATACCAATGATTTCATAGCCTGGGCTCAGGGCAATCAGCAGCGAGCCGAAGCACATCAGGTACACCGAGGCCATCAAGGCTTTTTTACGCCCGACTTTGTCGGCGTAGAGGCCCATCAGCCAGCCACCGATCGGGCGCATCAGGAAGCCCACGGCGAAGATCGCGGCGGTGTTGAGCAGTTGGGCAGTGGTGTCGCCTTTGGGGAAGAAGGCTTTGGCGAAGTACAGCGAGAAGGCGGCGTAGACGTACCAGTCGTACCATTCGACCATGTTGCCGACCGATCCGCTGAAGATCGACTTGATGCGGCTGGAGGTGGTGCGCTCCTGCGCTTTGACGGCCGTCGATCCCAGAGGCACGGTGTTGGAGTTATCCATTGAAGGATCCTTCATCTAGTTGTTTTTATGGAGCGGCGCGTGCGCAGCCTGTTGGGGCTATAGCAGGAGCTGTGCCAGGTAGAGGAAGGCCCGCAATAGAAGGGTTGCGGGATTTTATTGAGCGGAAATTCGCTGATGGTTTTGGGGTGGTGAGCGGAAATCCGCTTATGGCTGCAGTAATCGTTCCCACGCTCTGCGTGGTAACGCCTGTTGTGACGCTCCGCGTCGCGCCTTTAAAAAGCGACGCAGAGCGGCCTAGGCTGCGTTCCCACGCGGAGCGTGGGAACGATCAGTGTGGGAGCGGGCTTGCCCGCGATGGCGATCCAAAGATCGCTACACAAACATCTCCCTTACCAACCCATGCCGCTGCATCTTCTCATTGAAGGTACGGCGCGGCAGTTGCAACTCGGCCAGCACCGCCTTGATATCGCCCTTGTGACGCGTCAACGCGGCCTTCAGGCAGTGTGCCTCGAACGCCTCCTGCTGCGCCGCTAACGACTGCCCGGCTTCGACCCCTTGCGGTTCCGGCTCGTCTAGCCCCAACACCTGGCGCTCAGCGACGTTGGCCAGTTCGCGCACATTGCCCGGCCAGTCATGGCTGAGCAGGCGCCCCAACTGTGGCCCACTCAAGGGCTCGACCTGGCGGCCCAGACGCTCGGCGGCGCTTTGCGCAAAATGCTCGTACAGCAGGGGAATATCTTCGCGACGTTCACGCAATGGCGGCAGGCGCAGTTGCGCGACGTTGAGCCGATAGGCCAGGTCTTCGCGAAAGCGCCCGGCACGGGCTTCTTCCAGCAGGTCGGGCTTGGTGGCAGCGATGATGCGCAGGTCCACTTGGATACTCTGGTTGGAGCCCAGCCGCTCCAGCTTCTGCTCTTGCAATACGCGCAGCAATTTCACTTGCTGGGCCAGGGGCATGCTTTCGATTTCATCCAGGAACAAGGTGCCGCCGTGGGCATATTCCAGTTTGCCGATGCGTTTGCCGTGGGCGCCGGTGAAGGCGCCGCTTTCATGTCCGAACAGTTCGGCTTCGAACAACTGCTCGGGGATTGCCGCGCAATTGAGGGCCACAAACGGCTTCTTGGCGCGTGGGCCGAAGTCGTGCAGGCAGCGGGCGACCAACTCCTTGCCGCTGCCGGTCTCACCGCGAATCAGCACATTGACCGGCAAACTCGCCAGGTCCAGCACTTGGCGGCGCAAGCTTTGAAGGCCCTTGGACACACCCAGCAGGCTGGACTCCAACTGCGCGCGATGATCGGCCTGTTGATGCAGGCGGCGGTTTTCCAGGATCAGGCCACGCTTGTCCAACGCCCGGCGCAGGCTGTTGAGCAAGGCGTCGGGGCTGAAGGGTTTTTCCAGGAAGTCGTAGGCGCCGTCGCGCATGGCTTCGACGGCCATTGGCACGTCGCCATGGCCGGTGAGCAAAATCACCGGCAAATCGGCATCGCGGCGCTGCACCTCGGCCAACAGTTCAAGGCCGCTGAGCCCCGGCATGCGCACGTCGCTCAGAATCACCCCGGCAAAGTCCTTGGGCAGTTGCGCCAGGCACTCTTCGGCGCGGCTGAACAACTGCACGTCAAACCCCGACAGGCTCAGCCATTGCTCGACGGCCGTGCGAATACTGGCTTCGTCATCGACCACAATCACCGCGTTCAACATAGGTCTGGCGTCTCCAGGGCGATAGGCAGGGTCAAGGTGAAAGTCGCGCCATCGCCACGGTTAGCGGCACCCAGGCGTCCGCCCAGTTCATGCACGATAGCGTAGGACACCGCGAGTCCCAAACCGAGCCCGTCGCCCACTGGTTTGGTGGTGAAAAACGGGTCGAACACGCTGCTCAAATGTTCTTCGGCAATCCCGCCGCCGCTGTCGCAGACGCTCAACTGCCACAGCTGCTGATCGGCGTGCAGGCGGATTTCCAGGCGCTTGCGCGGTTTGTCGGCCATGGCGTCGAGGGCGTTGCGCAACAGGTTGATCAGCACCTGTTCCAGGCGGATCGCGTCGCCACGTACCCAGGCCGGGCGGGTGAGGTCCAGCACCACACCGATGGCTTCGTCACGCAGGCGCGCGTCCAGCAGGTGCAAGGATTGGTCGACCACCGTCGCCAGGTCCAGCTTTTCGCGCAGGCCGCTGGGGCTCTTGCGCGCGAATGTCTTGAGGTGGCCGGTGAGCGCGGCCATGCGCGTGAGCATGTCATCCAATGGCGTGAGAGCCTTGTAGGCATCGTCCACGCGACCATGGTCGAGCAGCAGCCGCAGCGTCGCCAGTTGCATGCGCTGGGCGGTCAGCGGCTGGTTGATTTCATGGGCGAGGGCGGCCGACATCTGCCCCAATGCCGCCAGCTTGGCCGACTGCACCAGGCCATCCTGGGCGGTGCGCAGCGCCTGGGTGCGTTCTTCGACCAATTGCTCCAGTTCTTCACGGCTGCGCTGGCGCAAGCGGGCCAGGCGCCAACGCTGGCTGAGGAACAGCCCCAGGAACACCAATGCCAGCCACGAACCCGCAGCGGCAAGGCCCGCGTTACGTTGGTCTTCAAAGGCAAACTGGGGTTTGCGCAACAGGTGCAGGGTCCAGCCTTCGCGCTTGAGCGGCAGCGACTCCCAGATGTAATTGGCGTTGCCGTCGGGGCCGTTGACGCGGATCAAGTGGCTGTTTTCGTCAAAGCGTTGCAGGGGCTGGGTGTCCAGCGGCTGCAGTTGCTTCTTGTCGTATTGGCGGGTGGCCTTGAGTTCAGCCAGGTCATTTTCGGACAACGGCCGCAGGTTGCGATAACGCCAGCCCGGCTGGTTGGCGATAAACACGATGCCCCGCGCATCGCTGACCAACAGCAGGTCATTGCCCTGGGCCCATTCGCGCTCCAGTTCCGGGAACTCCAGCTTGACCACCATGGCACCGAGGAACTGCTCGTGCTCATCCACGACCGCGCTGGAAAGAAAATAACCCGGAATACCCGTGGTCACGCCCACTGCATAAAAGCGCCCGGTGCCCTGGCTCAAGGTCTGGCTGAAATACGGCCTGAACGCGTAATTGTGGCCGACATAACTGCTGGGCAGGTTCCAGTTGCTGGCGGCCACGGCCAGGCCGGTGCGGTCCATCAGTTCCAGGGTCGAAGACTGCGCAGCGCCGTTGATGCGCTCCAGCTTGCGGTTGAGCCGGTCTTGCGTGGCGGCGTCCAGCGGGCCCTTCAAGGCGCTGATCATCTCCGAATCCAGCGCCAGTACGGCGGGCAGGGCACGGTAGCGTTCGATCAGGGTGTGCAGCGAGTTGGCATACAGCGCGAGCTGCTGATTGGCACGGGCGGCGTCGTCCACCAGGGCCTGGCGTTCGGCATGGCGCGTGGCCAAGGCGGCAGCCAGCACCGCACCGGCGATGATCAACAGAGAATAGAAGGTCAGGCGCAGGGGGCGAGGGATCACGATCATACGATGATGAACAGGCACGGTAAGGGGCGAGCACCATAGCATGGGCAGCTCATATCTTGTGACCAAGGAGCTTGTGGGGGAGCTGGCTTGCCTGCGATGACGGCCTGCCAGCCGACGGCTATCTACCTGACGCCCCACGATCCCAATGTGCGGGCTTGCTCGCGAAGGGGGCCTGGCAGGCGACACAGTTGGATTGTGTGCATATCCATTGCTGCGGTAACGGCCACTTAGGGTTCCGCCCTGACGGCGGGTCACTTTGGAAAAGCCCCAAAGTAACCAAAGGGCTCTTGCCCCACCACTCGGCACCTCGCCTAGGCTCGGTGTGCCCGAACGCAGGCTTGAATCCTTGGGCCGCCGCCACGCGCCATCCATGGCGCGGGGCGGCTAACCCGGCGTCCTGCCGGGTTACCCACGAATTCAAGCCTGCGTTCGGCCAGCGTGGTTTAACGGGGCGCCTGGGATCAAGATCAAAAGCAGGGCAAGAGCAAGAGCAAGAGCAAGAGCAGTTCCCTTGCTTCAGGCATAAAAAAGGCGACTGGGCCGTGGGGCCGCAGTCGCCTTTATTCTTTTGGATGAGGTGCTTACTGCACTTCTACCGCCAGGCTGTCACTGATCTTTTTCTGCCAGATGGCAGGACCGGTGATGTGGACGGACTCACCTTTGCTGTCCACTGCAACGGTGACCGGCATGTCTTTCACGTCGAACTCGTAGATGGCTTCCATACCCAGTTCGGCGAAGGCAACCACGCGCGACTTCTTGATGGCCTGGGCCACCAGGTAAGCGGCGCCGCCCACGGCCATCAGGTACACGGCCTTGTGGTCCTTGATCGCTTCGATGGCGGTCGGGCCGCGCTCGGACTTGCCGATCATGCCCAACAGGCCGGTTTGCTCGAGGATCTGACGGGTGAACTTGTCCATCCGCGTCGCGGTGGTCGGGCCCGCCGGGCCAACCACTTCTTCGCGCACCGGATCAACCGGGCCGACGTAGTAGATAAAGCGGCCCTTGAGGTCCACCGGCAAGGTTTCGCCCTTGTTCAGCATCTCGACCATGCGCTTGTGCGCCGCGTCGCGACCGGTAAGCATCTTGCCGTTGAGCAGTACGGTTTCGCCCGGCTTCCAGCTCTGCACTTCTTCCGGGGTCAGGGTGTCGAGGTTGACGCGACGGGCCGATGGGCCGGCTTCCCAGACGATTTCCGGGTAGGCGTCCAATGGTGGCGCTTCCAGCGACGCCGGGCCCGAGCCGTCCAGCACGAAGTGCGCGTGACGGGTGGCGGCGCAGTTGGGGATCATGCACACCGGCAGTGAGGCTGCGTGCGTCGGGTAGTCCATGATCTTCACGTCGAGCACGGTGGTCAGGCCACCCAGGCCCTGGGCGCCGATGCCCAGTTGGTTGACCTTCTCGAACAGCTCCAGGCGCATTTCTTCGATACGGTTCTGCGGGCCGCGCTTTTTCAGCTCGTGGATGTCGATGGACTCCATCAACACTTCCTTGGCCATTACCGCGGCTTTCTCGGCGGTACCGCCGATGCCGATGCCGAGCATGCCCGGTGGGCACCAGCCGGCGCCCATGGTCGGGACAGTCTTGAGCACCCAGTCGACGATTGAGTCGGACGGGTTGAGCATGGCCATCTTCGACTTGTTCTCGGAGCCGCCACCCTTGGCCGCCACGTCCACTTCCACGGTGTTGCCCGGGACGATGGAGTAGTGGATGACCGCGGGGGTGTTGTCCTTGGTGTTCTTGCGGGCGCCTGCCGGGTCGGCGAGGATCGAGGCGCGCAGGACGTTTTCTGGCAGGTTGTAGGCGCGACGCACGCCTTCGTTGATCATGTCGTCCAGGCCCATGGTGGCGCCGTCCCAACGCACGTCCATACCCACGCGCACGAACACGGTGACGATACCGGTGTCCTGGCAGATTGGGCGATGGCCGGTGGCGCACATGCGCGAGTTGATCAGGATCTGGGCGATGGAGTCACGGGCTGCCGGCGATTCTTCGCGCAGGTAGGCTTCGTGCATGGCCTGGATGAAGTCAACGGGGTGGTAATAGGAAATGAATTGCAGGGCGTCGGCAACGCTCTGAATCAGGTCGTCTTGCTTGATCACGGTCATGAGTCGCGCTCCTCTATAAGGGAACATTCAATAAAGATGGCGCCAGTGTTGCATCGGTCGGCTGAAGCCATCTTTCCAAGGCACGCCAGAATGGTGCAGGCGCGACGCTAAAAAGGCGCGGCAGTATAACCCGGCACGGTGGCCGATACACCCGACTATGGTCAAACTGTCGCAGGCATGATTCCCTGTGCGCGCTCCTTATGATTGAGTCTTTATATGCCTGAACTGTACGTCGGCGAACGCCACTGGTCTGTATCCCTCGGCAGCAACCTGCTGGATGCCTTGAATCAGGCCGGCGTGGCCGTGCCCTTCAGTTGCAGGGCCGGCAGTTGCCATGCGTGCCTGGTGCGTTGCGAGGGTGAGGTTGACGACCAGCAGCCCGAAGCCTTGAGCCCGACGCAGCGCCAGCAAGGTTGGCGCCTGGCGTGCCAGTGCCGGGTCAGTGCGGACCTGAAGGTCGAAGCGTTTGACCCTCAGCGCGATGGCCTGCCCGCCCAGGTGGTGGGCGCCGATTGGCTGAGTTCGACGGTACTGCGCCTGCGCCTGCAACCGGAACGTGCCCTGCGGTACAACGCCGGGCAGCATCTGGTGCTGTGGGCGGGGCAGGTGGCGCGCCCCTATTCTCTGGCGGGCTTGCCCCAGGAAGAGCCGTACCTGGAGTTTCATATCGAGTGTCGCCAACCCGGTGCATTCAGCGATGCGGCGCGACAGTTGAAGGTCGGTGATCCTTTGCGCCTGGGTGAACTGCGGGGTGGAGCACTGCACTATGACCCTGACTGGCAATCGCGGCCGTTGTGGCTGCTGGCTTCCGGTACTGGCCTGGGGCCCTTGTGGGGGGTGTTGCGCGAGGCGCTGCGCCAGGATCACCAGGGCGACATTCGCGTGATTCACCTGGCCCATGAGGCCGAAGGTCATTATCTGGCTGAACCCCTGGCAGCCCTTGCCGCCCGGCATGGGAACCTGACCGTGGAGCTATGGACCGCGGCGCAGTTGCAGCCGGCATTGGCGCAACTGCGGCTGGTTTCCCGGCATACCCTGGCCTTGCTTTGCGGGCACCCTGCCAGCGTCGAGGCCTTTTCCAAGCGCTTGTTCCTGGCGGGACTGCCGCGTAATCAATTGCTGGCGGATGTGTTTCTATCCCGCCCTTTCACTTTATGAAAAGTCTGCTCAAGTCGGTATCTGAGTTTATCGCCGGGTGCTGATGACGCCATCGCAGGCAAGCCAGCTCCCACAGTAGACCGAGTTGTCTAACTATTGTGGGAGCTGGCCTGCCTGCACTGAAATGCAAAAAGCCCCGCCATTCACAGGGCGGGGCTTTTGTTTTTCAGCCTGTCACTCAGACCTGCGGGTCGCCCACATGCAGGATCTTCATGCCATTGGTGCCACCGGTGGTGTGGTAGCTGTCGCCCTTGGTCAGGATGACCCAGTCGCCTTTCTCCACGACGCCGCGTTTGACCAGCTCGTCGATCGCCTTCTGGCTGACTTCGTTCGGTGCCAGCGACGCCGGGTCGAACGGGATGGTGTACACGCCACGGAACATGGCCGCGCGGGCCTGGGCTTCGCGGTGTGGGGTGAACGCGTAGATAGGCACCGAGGAGCGGATGCGCGACATGATCAACGGCGTGTAGCCACTTTCGGTCAAGGCGATGATGGCCTTGACACCCGGGAAGTGGTTGGCGGTGTACATGGCAGCCAGGGCGATGCTCTGGTCGCAGCTTTCGAAGACTTTGCCGATGCGATGGCTGGAGGTCTTGCTGGTCGGGTGCTTTTCGGCACCGACGCAGATACGCGCCATGGCCTGTACGGCCTCCAGCGGGTAAGGGCCGGCGGCACTTTCAGCCGAGAGCATCACGGCGTCGGTGTAGTCGAGTACGGCGTTGGCCACGTCGGACACTTCGGCACGCGTCGGCATCGGGTTCTGGATCATCGACTCCATCATCTGGGTCGCAACGATCACCGCTTTGTTGTGACGGCGTGCGTGCAGGATGATCTTCTTCTGGATACCGATCAGCTCGGCGTCACCGATTTCAACGCCCAGGTCGCCACGGGCAACCATCACGGCATCGGAGGCCTTGATCAGGCCGTCGAGGGTTTCATCATCGGCCACGGCTTCAGCACGTTCGATCTTCGCTACCAGCCAGGCGGTACCGCCGGCTTCGTCGCGCAGCTTACGGGCGTATTCCATGTCGGCGGCGTCGCGCGGGAAGGACACGGCGAGGTAGTCCACTTCCATTTCGGCGGCGAGCTTGATGTCGGCCTTGTCTTTTTCAGTCAGGGCCGGCGCCGTCAGGCCACCACCGCGACGGTTAATGCCTTTGTGGTCGGACAGCGGGCCGCCGATGATCACGGTGCAGTTCAGTTCGGTCGGCGTGGCAGTGTCAACGCGCATCACCACACGGCCGTCGTCCAGCAGCAGTTCGTCACCGACGCCGCAGTCCTTGACCAGGTCCGGGTAGTCGATGCCCACCACGTCCTGGGTGCCTTCGGTCAGCGGGTGGCTGGTGGAGAAGGTGAACTTGTCACCGATCTTCAGCTCGATCCGCTTGTTGGTGAATTTGGCGATACGGATTTTCGGGCCTTGCAGGTCGCCCAAGAGTGCAACGAAGCGGCCATGCTTGGCGGCGAGGTCACGCACCAGCTTGGCGCGAGCCTTGTGCTCGTCCGGGGTGCCGTGGGAGAAGTTCAGACGGGCGACGTCCAAACCAGCCAGAATCAGCTGTTCGAGGACTTCCGGCGAGTTACTGGCCGGGCCAAGGGTGGCGACGATTTTGGTACGACGGACGGACATGCACGGACTCCTGAGTTCAAGCGCTGGGGAAGGCTACTATGCTCTTTCGTTGTAGTCATTGTTCGTTTGCACTACTTATCGACGATTGGCTTGTTTTGGCTGCGGTTGAATGGGCAAACGCCTTGAAGATTTTCGACCAGGGGTCGATACACTGCACAAGACAGGAGAACCCCATGCGAATTTTGCTCGTTGCTGCCCTGGCCGTCAGTGTTGTCGGCTGTACCCGCTGGTCGATGGACCACCATTTGAACAACGCTTACCGTGCCTATGGGGTCGGTGATTGCCAGCGTGTCACCCTGGAGTTGTCCCAGGTCGATCGCGAGAGCCGTACCCGCCGCTACGTGCAACCGGAGGTTTCGATGTTGCGCGGGCAGTGCCTGGAACGCCAGAAACTGTTTGTCGATGCCGCACAGACCTATCAATTCATCATCGGCCACTACCCGTCGAGCGAGTACGCCTATCGAGCCCGTGCGCGGCTCGATACCTTGCAGCAACTGGGGCATCTGCCGGCTGCAGGCCTGGCAAAACCAAGGCCTGCGTCGTTGTAAGGGTATTTGTCGCTTCATGGCTGGCCTGTCGCCAGTCTTGCGCTATTCTTTGAATGTCTGTTTGTGCAGTACCCATTCGAACGGATGCAATGCCCGGATTCGGCAGCTGTTTGGTGACAAGCGGTAGCTGTTGTCACACCGAGATCCAGGGAGAGCGAGCGATTGCTTGTTCCGAATCACTGGCACGGCCAGATTTTTGGCTATTGGATGGCGACTTCACCATGTTTACTGAACGAAGGATCGAGCGGCATCAACTGCCGTATTTTCTGCAGGTGTTCAATCGTATTACTGACAAGCCAATCGGCTATCTTGGAAATGTGTCTGAAAACGGTCTAATGCTGATCAGCTCGTTACCCATGATGACCGAGGTAGATTTCGAGCTACGCTTGAAAGTGCCGGTGGCGCAAGGCGAGTTCAAGGCAATTGACCTCACGGCAACCTGCTTGTGGAGTCACGAGGATGTCACCCCGCAGCATTACGACTCTGGGTTCAGCGTGCTTGAGGCGCCCGAAGAGTACCGGCACCTGATCAACGCGCTGTTGCAGTACTTCAGCTTTTATCCTTTGCAGGCCTCTGTCTGAATTATGCGTGGGGTCGTGGCCGTTTCCTGGCCATGCCCCTGCGCAGTCATCCTCAGAATACCCCGGCCTTTTTCCACTCCAGATAGCGCGTGACCAGCCCGGCACCCAGCGCCGATGGCAAGGTATCGAGCACCGACAGCCCATGGGCACTCAAGCGATCATGGCGTTGGTTGCGGGTGTTGAGGTAATCGATCGTGCCGCTGTAAGCCAGCGCTTCGGGCAATGTCTGCACAGGCGCCTGGCGTAGTTGGTCGAGGACCTCTTCCCTCAGGCTAGTCACCAGTACCCGGTGATGCCTGCCGATACGCTGGACGGCAGCCATCAGCGCTTCATCCTCCTCATCCCGCAGGTTGGTGACGATGATCACCAGTGCCCGGCGTTTTTGACGTGCCAACAACTGGCTGGCGGCCGCCTGGTAGTCGGCGGTTTTTCGCGTGGTCTGCAGGTCATAGACCGCATTGAGCAACAGGTTCAATTGGCCACTGCCCTTGACCGGCTTCAGGTACCGCGGCTGGTCGCTGGCAAACGTGCACAGCCCTACGGCATCGCCCTGTCTCAAGGCAACGTAGCTCAGCAGCAGGCAGGCATTGAGCGCGTGGTCAAAATGGGACAGTTCATCATCCTGGCTGCGCATGTGCTGGCCGCAATCGAGCATGAACACGATTTGCTGGTCGCGTTCGTCCTGGTACTCCCGGGCAATGGGCGTTCGTTGGCGGGCGGTGGCTTTCCAGTCGATCTGGCGCAGGCTGTCACCTTCACGAAACTCGCGCAGTTGATGAAACTCCAGGCCTAATCCTCGCCGCTGATGTTGGCGCACGCCCAGTTGGCTGAGCCAGTTATCCACACCCCGCAACTGCGCACCGTATAAACGTGCGAAATCCGGGTAAACACGAGTGGCATCGTGAGTCTCGACCCAGCGTCGTGCCGACCACAGCCCCAATGGGCTGGGCAGCAGCAGTTCGCAGCGACTGAAATGGAAGTGCCCGCGCCGCAAGGGGCGTACGCGATAGCCCAGCTCAGCGCGTTCACCGGGGCGTAGTTGAATGGATTGAGGCAGGTTCTCCACATTCAGGCCGTCGGGCACATGATCGAACACCTGCACGGTCAGAGGTTGTGGGTAATCGTGCTCCAGGCACAGGCGTACTTCCTCCCAGCGCCCCAGCGCCAGGCTACCAGGCAATGTTCTGTACACGCGGGCCGAAGGGCGGCGACGCAAGCGTGCAGCATCCAGCATCGCCAGCAGCAGCAGGGCCAGCAGCAGGCCCCAGGCTACCGAATGCAAGGTGGCGGGCACTTTGAACTGCAACGCTGCCGAGGCGCCCAACAGGGTGTTCAAGCCGAGCAGAACGCTCAGCCAGGTCAGCAGCAGACGGGTCGGTTTCATGATGGCGTCATTGTCTTGGTGCAGCAATCTGGTCGAGTAAATGCTGGAGCACCTGGTCGACTTCCAGGCCGTCGATGTCCAGTTCTGGTGCGATGCGTACCCGGTGACGCAGTACCGCCAGGGCGCAGCCCTTGATGTCATCGGGGGTGACGAATTCGCCACCGCGCAACAGCGCACGGGCGCGTGCCCCGCGTACCAGGGCGATGGAGGCCCTGGGGCCGGCACCGATGGCCAGCCCCGGCCAACTGCGCGTGGCACGGGCCAGGCGCACGGCGTAGTCGAGCACCTGCTCATCCAGTGGCAGGTCACTGGCAATTTGCTGCATCGTTACTACGTCCGCGGCTTGCAGCACCGTACGCAACGGCTGTACCTCCAGCATGTCGGCCTTGGACGAGCGCGTCACTTCGCGGACCATATCCAGCTCTTGTAGAGCATCTGGGTAGTCCATTCGCACCTTGAGCATGAACCGGTCCAGCTCGGCCTCGGGCAGTGGGTAGGTGCCTTCCTGTTCGATGGGGTTCTGGGTCGCCAGCACCATGAAGGGCTGGCCGATGGGCAACGCCTCGCCCTCCAGGGTCACTTGACGTTCCTGCATGGCTTCCAGCAGCGCTGCCTGGGTCTTGGCGGGGGCACGGTTGATCTCATCGGCCAGCAACAGGTGGGTGAATATCGGCCCCTTGCGCAGTTTGAACTGTTCGGTCTGCAGGTCATACACGGCGTGGCCGGTGACATCGCTGGGCATCAGGTCCGGGGTGAACTGGATACGGGCGAAATCACCGCCAAAGCAGCGGGCCAGGGCGCGTACCAGCAGGGTCTTGCCCAGGCCAGGCACGCCTTCCAGCAATACGTGGCCGCCTGCGATCAGGGCGGTGAGCACGTCGTCAATCACCAGGTCCTGGCCAATCACGGCCTTGCGCAACTCCACGCGCAGCGCCTGGGCCTGCTGGCTGGCGTGCTGAAGGTTTTCGGCGGTCAGGGTGGTGGCCAGTGGAGAGTCGCTCATAAGGCATTCCTGAGGGTTTGCAGGTGCGCCACCTGTCGGCTGAAGTCGGCGCTGGAGAGCCGCTTCAGCGCAACGGGCTCAAGCGCCTGGCTGATGATGTGAGGGGGTTGTCGCGTAAGGTGTTCCAGCACCTGCCGTTGCCTTGGCGCATCGAGGTGTTCGAACCCGGGATGACGTCGTCGGGCTGCGCGCAGAATGTCGTGTTGCAAGGCTTGCAACAACGTGCCCTGGCCGCTGCGGCGCAATAGGAAGTCCGCGCTGGCCTTCAAGTGTTCCTGCAACTGGCGACGCGCCTTGGGAGCCGGTGCCTGGATCGGGCCTTGGCGCATGCCTGCCTGCCACAGCCCCAGAGCAAGCAGCGCAACCAGGGCGACGAGGGCCTGGGGGAAATAACGGAGCAATAGAGTAAACAGATCGTCTGTGTCGCTGTTGAACAGCAGGGTGACGTCAGTGCCCTGGTTCAGGTACCACAGCAACCAGGCGTTATCATGTTTGCCGATATTGGCGTTTTTCCACAGGTCGCTGTCGGTGATCACCGTTACGTGGCCTTGCCCAAGGTCAAGTTGCATCAGGTGGCTGGACTTGGCGCTGTTGGCGGAAAACTGCGCCAGGTGCTTGGGGTCGGTGAGGTTGAAGTCGGTGTCAAAACTGAAATAGGCCGGTGCCGTTTCGTTGTCGACATACAGCTTGGTCAGGTCCGGCTTGGTTTTTTTACGCGGTGGCGCGGGTTCGTCGAAGGTGTCGCTCAAGGTTTGGCGGACAGTGAGGCGATCAAGCAGCAAGTCACCGCTTGTGCCGGCGTCTTCATCCCATAATGCCTCGGCGACCAGTAGCAGGTGGCCACCGGCTTTTGCCCAGCCCAGTAGTTGTTCGACCTGGCGCGGGGTCATGTTGCTGCGCTCCCCCAGCAGCAACAGGCTATGGCCTTTGGCAGGCAGGTCGGCGAGTCGTTCAAGGCCATTGGCGTGCGCCACAACCACGCCTTGCTGGCGTAGAAAGTGCTCGGCGGCCAGGTAAGGGTTGGCGCGTGCCTCTGGCGACGGGCCCCGGTCAACCACTTCGTCGTAGGGAATTGCTTTGTGCCAGGCATATAAGCCGCCCGCACCCAGCAGGCACGCCAACAACAGCGCTGTCCACAATAGCGCGCGATTCATTGGCTCGCTCCGTCACTGAAAAGAGCACGCCAGTCGCTGCACAGTTTTTGTTGGGCTGAAGAGGGCGGCAGACGGTGACCATAGGCCAGGTTTTGCCAGTGGCGCGTCAGTTCGTCGCTGAACGCCAGTAATTGCGGTTGTTGCAAACGATGAACGCGCTCCAGCACCTGCCCCTCGGTATCGGCGCTTGTCAGTGGCAGGTCGAACTCGTGCAACAGCCGGCTGAGCAACCCGCGATACAGCAGGCCAAGGGCTTCCCGGGGCTGGGTGGGCCATAGTTGTTCGGCGGTACTGGCGATGTCTTCGGGCAATGTCTCGGCGCCCAGCTCCAAGCCGAACAACTGAGCGGGAACGGGCGAGGGGGCGGTAGTGCGAGTGGGTCCGAGGCGGCTGACGAACGTGAGCAACCATTCACGGTAACGCCAGAACACCAGGGCCAGGCCGCCAATCACAAGGCTCCAGAGCAGTATTTCCAAGGTTTTGGCGACGTATTTGAAGGTGTCGCTGTTAAGGTTGTCGAGCAGTGCCTGGAGCCAGCCGGGTAATTTGCCGTCGCCCTTGGCCTTGTTTTCAACCGACGCTTTTTCTTCGCCAAACCGATAGCGTGTGACGGTTTCCGGGTTCTTGAAAGGCGGCTTTTCCAGCAATGCCTGGATGGATTGGCTGGCGGCCTGGGTACTAAGTGGCTTATGGGCTGTGGTTTCATCTGCCATGGTCGGTGGGCTGATTTGTAGCAGTGCCAGGCCAACGACCAGCAACAACAGCGGTGCAACGTTGTTCAGGCGCTGGCGCAGGCGACGGAATACCAGTTCCAGGTCCCAGGCCTCCAGCACCGTGCGGCGGTTGAGGTACAGGCTGAAGCCACAGGCGACGTAGATGGGTTCCCAGAACACCAGGACCAGGGCATAGAAAGCATTGCTCAGGTGCTCAAGCCAAAGCACGTCCGAGCCTGATGCCAATACCAGTCGTTGCCAGTCCCAGTCCAGTTCAACCTGTTGCGGGATGAAGAGATAGAACAGGGCCATGCCGCCAAACCACAGACCGATTTCCAGGTGTACGCCGATCGTCGTCAGCCAGCGTGCGGCGCCAGCGTTACGTTGCAGCAACACCCCAAGGCGTCGTTGACGTGCGTCACCGTCCAGGCCTTCCAGTTGGCTGACGGGCAGGGTGAAGCTGCGACTCATGCTCAGCCGCCGCCAGGTCAGGCTGGCGAACAGTTGCCCTTTGAGCAACTGCGGCCAATGGCGAACGGCCTGTTTGAGGCTAGGGGGCTCAGCAAACAGGGCCTGGGAAAGAATGTACAGCGGCAAGCGGTCGAAGGCCGGCTTGAGCCACCAGAACAGGAACATGACCAGAGACGGGTAACTCCAGAGCAGCACCGTCAACAGGCTGAATATCGGAAGGCTCACCAGCGCCCAACTGCTCATCAGCAAGAAACGGTGTTCCCGGGCCATCAGCACACCCAAGTCCATGGCTTCCCAGGAAGTGCGCGGGCGAATGACTACGCTGGCGTCAGTCAGGCGCATGGCGACTCCGCCCGGCCAGGCTCAGGTAAGCGGCCACCAGCAGCCAGAGGGCGGCGCCTACCGCGTACTTGATCCAGGGCTCAATGCGAGTGGTTGAGGACCAGTAGGCTTCGATAAAGGCGGCGATCAACAGGAACACCATGACACCACAGAGCATCCTTACGCTTTTGCGCGCGGCCAGGCGCAGGGCTTCGCTGCGCGCCAAGCGCCCGGGGGCGACCAGTGACCAGCCCAGTTGCAAGCCTGCGGCACCGGCCAGTGTGATGGCGCTCAACTCGAATGCGCCGTGACCAATGACAAACGACCAGAAGGTCTGGCCATAGCCAATGTCGGTAAGGTGCCCGGAGACCGCACCTATGACCAAACCGTTGAAAATCAGGAAGAACACACTGCCCAGGCCAAACAACAGGCCGGCAGCAAAGGTCTGGAAGGCGATGCCGATGTTGTGCATCACGTAATAGCCAAACATCATCCAGTCTTCGCTGGCGGCACGCTCGGCAGCGCGGCCCAGGCGGTTGGCATCGGGGTTGTACATGCCCTGCATCTCGGCCACCTGCTGGGGGCTGATGATGCTGTAGACCAGGTCGGGGAACAGGTACACCAGCAGGGCGATCCCCACCAGGCTGCCAAAGAACAGCAGGCCGGCGATCAGCACGAAGCGCCATTGTTCGCGTACCAGGCGTGGGAAGTCGGCGAGAAGAAACGCCAGTATGTTTGCCGTCAGTTGGCTGCGATGACGATACAGTTGTTGATGGCCGCGCAATGCCAGCTGTTGCAACGGATCGACCAGGTAACTGCTGTAGCCGCGCTGCTGAGCCAGGGCCAGATGTTGGCACAGGCGTCGATATTGATGCGGGAAGTCGGCGACATCGGCGGCCTTGGCTTTACCTTGCTCCAGTTGCTTCAACTGCTCGGCGAAGGTTTGCCATTGATGCTGGTGGCGGCTTTCAAAAAGGCTTTGCTTCATGTCGGCCCCAACAAACCACGGGCTACACCGTTGAGTTGCTCCACGGCACGCGGTGCAGGCACCTGCAGGGGCCCTGCGAGGATGGCGGCCAGTTCATGCACCCGTTCGGCCGAGAGTTCCGCCTGGCGTTCGGCGAAACCGAGGATGGCCCGCTGTTCGCTCAGCTCCAGTGCGAATGACAGGCGCAGGGCGGGTGCTTGAGGGATGCTCGGGCGCACCAGCGGCAGCTCGCGGTAGACCACCAGTGTGCCTGCGGCCAGGTCGCCGAGCCGCTTGAAGTGCGGATGCTGCAGGCAACTGATCGCGCCGAGGAAATAACCGAAGGGCAGCATGTCGACAAAACGCAGCAGGTTGCGGATCAATGATGCCGACCAGCCAATGGGCGTGCCGTCATCCTGTACCACGCGCAGGCCCATGACCTGCTTGCCCGGCGAGCAGCCGTGGTTGAGCACTTCGAACAACACCATGTACCACCAGCTCACCACGAACAGCAGCAGCGAACCCAGCCCGATCCCCACATTGCCGAGCAGCGCCAGCGGCACTAGCAGGATCCCCATGATGATCCCTCGCGCGCCCAGGTCGAATGCAAAGGCCAATGCCCGAGAGGGCAGGCCAGCAGGACGCAGGGGCAGGTCGATGCCCTCCGGCGTTTCTATCTGATAGTGGGTATCCAAAGGCGTTGATGGCATTGCGATCCTTGGCAGTGCGAGGCGACTTGAGAGACACGGATGCTAGCAGTGTCGACGGTGGAAGCAACCATTCGAGGGTTTTCTGGATATTTATACAGTCAGGTATCGCTGGCTCCCAACGCCTTGCAGCGCCTAGACTTTGTCGATCTTCAGCACAGGAATAGCCCGTGACCTCGATTTTCTGGTACGACTATGAAACCACTGGCATCAACCCGCGCAACGATCGCCCGCTCCAGGTAGCCGGGATCCGCACCGACCTTGAGCTCAATGAGATCGGTGCGCCGATCAATCTTTATTGCCAGCCCAGCGACGATATCCTGCCTCACCCGGCAGCGTGCGCGATCACGGGCATCACGCCGGGTGTCCTCGCCGAGAAGGGCCTTGCCGAAGCCGATTTCATGACTCGGGTGCACGCCGAACTGGCCGCGCCAGGTACCTGCGGCGCCGGCTACAACACCCTGCGATTCGACGATGAAATGACGCGCTACAGTCTGTACCGCAATTTTTTCGACCCGTATGCGCGCGAGTGGCAGGGCGGCAACAGCCGGTGGGACTTGATCGATGTGATGCGCACTGCCTACGCCCTGCGGCCGGAGGGGATCAACTGGCCCGAGCAGGACGGGCGTGTGACCCTCAAGCTCGAACGCTTGACCGAGGCCAACGGCATCGACCATGGCCAGGCCCATGATGCGTTGTCGGATGTGCGTGCAACCATCGCCCTGGCGCGGTTGGTCCGGGAGAAACAACCGAAGTTGTATGAATGGTTGTTTCAATTGCGCAGCAAGCAGCGGGTCATGGATCAGGTGCGGTTGCTGCAACCGATGGTGCATATCTCGGGGCGTTTTTCCGCCGAGCGCCATTATCTGGGCGTGGTCTTGCCCCTGGCCTGGCACCCGCGCAATCGCAATGCCTTGATCGTCTGTGACCTGGGGCTCGATCCACAAGGGCTGTTGGACCTGGATGCGACGACGCTGCGTCAGCGTCTTTACACGCGCCGCGATGAGCTAGCCGAAGGTGAACTGCCGGTTCCGCTCAAGTTGCTGCATATCAACCGCTGCCCGGTGGTTGCGCCGTTGAAGGTGCTGCGCCCTCAAGACCTCGAGCGCCTTCAATTGGATAAGGAAGCTTGCCTCGCGCGGGCGCTGCGGCTAACTGACGCACAGGAAGTTTGGCGGGACAAGTTAGCGGCCATTTATGCCGAGGAAGACTTTGCGTCAAACTCGGACCCGGAGCAGCAGCTCTACGAGGGTTTTATTGGTGACCGTGACCGCCGTTTATGTGAGCAAGTTCGCATGGCAGAGCCCGCGCAATTAGCCCGTCAGCAGTGGCCGTTCGATGATCATCGTTTGCCGGAATTATTATTTCGCTACCGGGCGCGTAACTTTCCTGAAACCTTGAACAATGAGGAGCAACAACGCTGGAAACTTTTCTGTCAGCAACGTTTGTCGGATGCACAGTGGGGGGCGCCGAATACCCTCTTGGCATTTAAGCAGGCGCGTGAGGAGTTGGCGGTTAGTGCTACATCGTTTCAGTGCCAGGTACTGGCGCAATGGCAGGACTATGTGGATTCCTTAGCGGCGCGCCTGAATCTGTAGGCGCATAACTACAGAGTATTCAGACAATAAAAAACGCCAGCAAGCTGGCGTTTTTCATGTGTGACGTATCGGGTGAACGTCCGACCGGGCTTAGCCCAGCAGGGTTGCCCAACCTTCAACTACGTCACCGCCCCACTTGGCTTTCCACTCTTTCAGAGTTTTGTGGTTGCCACCTTTGGTTTCAATCACTTCGCCGTTGTGCGGGTTTTTGTACTGCTTGACCTTGCGAGCACGCTTGGTGCCGGTAGTTTTCACAGCGCCACGCGGTGCTTTAACTTTCGACTCTGGATCCAGCAGCGCGATGATGTCACGCAGGGATTTGGAGTATTCACCCATCAGGGTGCGCAATTTGCCTTCGAATTCCAGCTCGGTTTTCAGCTTGTCGTCTTCGGACAGGTTCTTCAAACGGGCTTGCAGCTCTTTGATAGCTTCTTCGGTGGCGCGGTATTCGTTGATCAGTGACATGTGGACTACCTTATGTAGAACGCTGATTGACAGGGTGAGTGGCCTAATAATAGTCAGGCAATTTCATCAAGTAAACATTTAAGACGGTATTTAGGCGAATGACATTGAATGTGTGGGAGAAAACCTGGCCGATGAGTTAATTAGTGAGCGTTATGCGCAAAAGATAATCACCTTAATTTTTTGCTACTGGCCTGAGCATGCCGTTGTATCGTCATATAGCGCTGGTAAAACCTTACACGATTAAGGGGTGTTACCACGGCCATGCCTCAAGATAAGGTGCAAGGGAATACTGCAGTTTTTCTGCGTAATCGCTAGAATAGCGGCCTTTGTGAAGTTCTGGAGTTTCCCCCTAATGCGCACTTTTCGGCTGGTGATTGCTTGCCCGGACCGGGTTGGCATCGTTGCCAAGGTCAGTAACTTTCTGGCTTCCCATAATGGCTGGATCACCGAGGCGAGCCATCACTCGGACGATCTCAGTGGTTGGTTTTTCATGCGTCACGAAATCCGTGCCGATACGTTGCCCTTTGGCCTGGAAGCCTTCCGCGAGGCGTTTGCGCCGATTGCCGAAGAGTTTTCGATGACCTGGCACATCACCGATACAGAGCAGAAGAAACGTGTGGTGCTGATGGCCAGCCGCGAATCCCACTGCCTGGCAGACCTGCTGCACCGCTGGCACAGCGACGAACTCGATTGCGAGATTGCCTGCGTGATCTCCAACCATGACGACCTGCGCAGCATGGTCGAATGGCATGGCATCCCTTATTACCATGTGCCGGTCAACCCACAGGACAAGGAGCCGGCATTCGCCGAAGTGTCGCGCCTGGTCAAGCAGCATGACGCGGATGTAGTGGTGCTGGCGCGCTACATGCAAATCCTGCCACCGGAGCTGTGCCGCGAATACGCTGGCAAGGTGATCAACATCCACCACAGCTTCTTGCCGTCCTTTGTCGGTGCCAAGCCGTATCACCAGGCTTCCCTGCGTGGCGTGAAGCTGATTGGTGCAACCTGCCACTACGTGACCGAAGAGCTGGACGCCGGCCCGATCATCGAGCAGGACGTGGTGCGCGTCAGCCACAGCGACAGTATTGAAGACATGGTGCGGTTCGGCCGTGATGTCGAAAAGATGGTGTTGGCCCGTGGCTTGCGCTACCACCTGGAAGATCGCGTGTTGGTGCACGGCAACAAGACCGTGGTCTTCTGACCCAGCGGTTTTGATTGAAAGACACCGGGGCCTGGAGGTAAAACTCTCCAGGCCCTTTTTTATTTCTGTTTCAGGAGATTCCCATGAGCGACCCGCTGGATAAAGCCACCTCAAGGGCACCTGCTACCTTGGGCGAGGGCTGTTTGAGTCGTTACGACCCGGACGCGCTGGATGCCGAGGATGGTACTGATTTTCCAGGCGCGGCGCGTTTATGGGAACAGACACAGGCGCAGGATGAGCCGCCTGCCGCCCCTGAAAAAGACGCTTGAGCAGCGGTTTGCCGACCATCAATAGAAACACTGGCGCACCGGCCAGCAAATAGAAGTAGTAGGTCACCGCGCGCCAGATCAGAATCGCCGCAGCCGCTGTGGATGTGCCCACCATGGGCGCCAGCAGTGCCGCTGACGTCAACTCCGCAGCGCCGGCCCCGCCTGGCGCCAGGCTGAACTGCCCGGCAGTCAGGGATAACATTTGGATCAGAAAGCTCCAGGCCCACTGCACCTCGCCCCCCAACCCGCGCAGCGCCAGGTACAGCACGCTGTAACGCAGCAGCCAATGCAGGCTGGTCAGCGCAAAGACCCCAAGCAAGGTGCTCCGGGGTAGTTTCAGGGTGGCGCTGAACGCCGCAAGAAAACGCAGCAACCGGCGTGCCCAGCGTCGGCGGGTGGTAGCACTGACCTTCATGGCCTTGAGTGCCAAACCCGCCAGGCGAATCAGCCGTCGGTGAAAATGCACCACGGCCCAGCCACTGATTACCCCACCCACCATCGACACGGCGCTGAGCCCCAGCAACCACTCCAGACGCGGGCTGAGGCTATGGAATAGCGCATATAGCAAGATCCCCACCAGTGCGCAGAGAAAAAACACTAGGTCGCTCAACTGGTCCATGGCAAACACCGCGCTGCCTTGGGCGGGGCGGATGCCATTGCGTGCCAGCAGGGCCATCAGGGTCAACGGCCCGCCGCTGCCGCCGGGTGTTGCACACATGGCGAACTCGGTGGATATCACCACGCCAAGGCTTTTAAGCGGGCCTAACTCGCCGCGATGCTCGCCAAGCAGTAGGCGGATACGCAGGCTGTTGATCAGCCAGCAGCCAATGATCATGGCGAACATCCCCAGTAACTGGGGCAACGGAAACTGGCGCAGGCGCGCAATGCTTTCGCCGCCGCCCAGCCACAATGGGATCACCAGCGCCACCAAGAGCGCCAACACTAACCAGATCAGTCGGCCCATGGCTGCGTCGCCAGCCAGGCGGCCTTGGTTTGGGGGACGCGCCCCGTGTTGAGCAGGCGTTGCAGGGTGTCTAGCCAATAATCGCGGGAAAACCTGTGGCGCATGTCCACCGGGTGCAAACCCAGTCGGATCAGCGGGGCCTCCTGCCACCGCTGTTCACGGCGATCACTGAGGATTTTGGACAATCCCCGGCGCCAGGCACTGCGGGCGCTCCACACCAGGCCGGGGGCGTTGATAGGCGTGAAGTCCGGCAGGCGATAAAGATGTTGTGGGTCGCTGGTGTAGCTCAGCGGCAACTGGCGCAATGCCTGCCGGGTGCCGTCGCTCATCAACCAGGCGGGCGCAACAAAGCCATGCAGCGGCCAGCCATTGCGCTCAAATACCTCAATGCCGGCGGTCAACCGCCGCAGCGCCTCGGCTTCGGACAGCTGGTAAAACTCGCCTTCGTGGGTATAGATGCGTCGCATAAACCATTCTTTTGGCGTACGCGGCCGAGGTTGGTCGTCGCAATGGTAGTAACCGTGCAAGGTGAGCTCATCGCCCTTGGCGACACGGCTGTCGAGCAGGCGCCGAAAATCGCGGTGGGCGGCCAAGTCGTCATGGTGATGGAAGTCTGGCACCACCAGCCAAGTGATGGGCACGCGGCCCAGTGCATCGACGGCCTCGACGAACGGCCGGTAGTCGGCCCAGGTGTGCGGAGCCACGTCGTGCAGTACCAGCATCAGCGCGCGCTCAGCCATGGGCGAGCATCGGTTCATGGCTGCCCAGCACGGCGCAGTAATGCCCCAGCAGGCTGTCGACTACCGTGTCCCACGCATAATGCTGCTCGACATGGCGCCGAGCCTGAGCACCCAGGCGTCGGCTGTCGGTACTGAACAGCTCGCGCACCGCCTCGGCCATGGCCTTGGGGTTGTTTGGCGCGCACAGCAGGCCACAACGCTCGTCGACAATCTCGGTAAAGGCCCCGGCCGCCACGGCGACCACTGGAATACCGCAGGCCATGGCTTCCAGGATCACCAGGCCGAAGGTCTCCTGGTCGCCACCATGCAGTAAGGCGTCGGCGCTGGCCATCAGCCGAGCGACATGTTGGGCGGGCCGGAATCCGTCAATCACGGTGACATTGTCTGGCACGCTGGCCGGCATGCCGGAGCCCACCAGCAGCAAGTGGTAGCCTTCCCCCAGGCGTTTCATGCAGTTGAGCAGCACCGGCAGGTTTTTCTCCTTGGAGCCGCGCCCGGCGAAGATCAGTAGCCGAGTGTCTTCGCCAATCCCCAGTTCGGCGCGCAGGCCGGGGTCACGTACCTCAGGGGTGAAGGTTTGCAGGTCTACGCCCAGGGGTTGCACGAAGACATTTCTGACGCCAAGCCCGGTGAGCTTGTCGGCCATTACCTGGCTGGGGGCGAGCACTCGGTCAAAATTCCCATAGAGTTTGCGCACATAGGCTTCAACATTGGGGGTAAACCAAGGCCCCATGCGGTTGCTCACCAGCAGTGGCAGGTCGGAGTGGTAAAAGCCGATGACCGGCACATCCAATTGGCGTCGGGCATCCAGCGCGGCCCAGGCGGTCAGGTAAGGGTCGCCCACTTCGATCAGGTCGGGCTGTAAATCGTGCAGGACATTTCGCCAAGGCGCCAAACGAAGGGGGAAGCGATAGCCTTTGCCGAAGGGCAGGGCGGGCGCCGGTACTTTGAAGATGCCGTCCTGCTCGCTCAAGTGTGCGCCAGGAATCAACAGGCTATGGCGAATGCCCGGCTTGAGCGCCAGACGCCGGTGCTTGGCGTCAAGGTAAGTGCGTACGCCACCGCTGGCCGGGGCGTAGAACATGGTTATGTCAGCGATATGCACGATGAACATCCCTCCGATCCATTGCTCTCCCTAGATGGACCTGAGGTAAGGATAGATGTTCGGTTTAGATTCGCAGCATAACGGTGGCGGGAGCGGACAAACGCACGCTGTAGGAGCGAGCTTGCTCGCGAAAAACTCGCAGACGTCGCGTTTCTTCAGGCAGCCCGCGTTATCGTTGACGTTTTTCGCGAGCAAGCTCGCTCCTACGGGTGAATTTCAAATCCGGAAGCTGCCCACCAATTGCTTCAAGCGCGAGGCCTGTTGTTCCAGGTCCGAGCAGGCGCGCAGGGTCGATTGCAGGTTTTCCACCCCTTCCTGGTTGAGGGTGTTGATCTCGGTGATGTCCATATTGATCGACTCCACCACCGAGGTTTGTTCTTCCGTTGCGGTGGCGACCGACTGGTTCATGCCGTCGATCTCGCCAATGCGCTGGGTCACGCTGTTCAGGCGCTCGCCTGCCAGGTTGGCGATTTCCACGCTGTCCAGGCTGTGGCGTTGGCTTTCGCTCATGGTAGTCACCGAGTCCCGGGCACCCACCTGTAGCTCTTCGATCATCGTCTGCACCTGTTGCGCCGACTCCTGAGTGCGATGAGCGAGGTTGCGCACTTCATCGGCCACGACCGCAAAGCCACGCCCGGCTTCCCCGGCGCGCGCCGCTTCGATCGCCGCATTGAGCGCCAGCAGATTGGTTTGCTGGGAAATGCTGGTGATCACCTCAAGAATCTGGCCGATATTCACCGTTTTGCTGTTAAGTGCTTCGATATTGGTGCTTGAGGTGCTGATCATGCTGGATAACTGCGTCATCGCCTTGATATTGCGTTCAACCACCTGCTGGCCGTCTTCGGCCAAGTGCCTGGCGTCGCTGGCCTGACTGGAGGCTTGGGCGGCGTTGCGTGCGATCTCCTGGGCTGCGGCCCCCAGTTGATTGATGGCGGCAGCGACACTGTTGGTGCGGTTGGCCTGTTCGTCAGAGTTGACCATCGACGAGTTGGAGGCGCTGACCACCCGCAGGGCTACTTCATTGACGTGCTCGGTGGCTGAAGACACTTCGCGAATCGAGGTATGAATGCGCTCGACGAAGCGGTTGAAAGCATTGCCCAGGGTGCCGAATTCATCATTGTTCTGGATGGTCAGGCGGCGGGTCAGGTCGCCTTCACCGTCGGCAATGTCTTGCATGGCGCGGGTCATCAGGTGCAAAGGTTGCAGCAAGACGCGGATCAGCATGCCGAGCAGGGCGATGATGATCACCACCGCGATGATCGTGGCGATCACCGCCGAGGTGCGGAACTCACTGAGCATGGCGAAAGACTTGTCCTTGTCCACCGAAACGCCCAGGTACCAGTTCACCGATGGCAGGCCCTTGATCGGTGTGAACGTCACGATATTGGTCTTGCCATTGGCTTGCACTTCGCTGAAGTCGCCGCTGATCTTCGGCGTGTCTTTTGGATAAACGTCCGACAGAGACTTCATCACCAGGGCTTTATCGGGGTGCACCAGCACTTTGCCGTCGGCGCTGACCAAGAACGCATAGCCCATGCCGCCAAAATCCAGCGCGCCGATGTTGTCCACCAGGGTCTGCAGGCTCAGGTCGCCGCCGACTACGCCGATGCTCTGGCCGCCCTTGGTACTGGGCGTGGCAACGGAGATGATCAGTTGCCCGGTCGCCGCGTCGATATAGGGTTCGGTCAGGGTCGAGCCATTACTGGCCTGGGCGCCCTTGTACCAGGGGCGAACACGCGGGTCGAAGCCGTCGGGCATCTTGGTGTCAGGGCGGATGGTGAACGTGCCCTGGCTGTCACCGACGTAGGTCGCCATGAATGACGAAGTCAGCGCTTTCTGCTCCAGCAGGCTGGCGACGACGGTTTTTTCAGGGTTGATGGCGATGTTCTGTGCAGCGTTTTCCACCAGGGCGATACGTCCGGTGAGCCAGGTCTGGATGTTGCTGGCGGTAACGTCGCCCATCTCGTGCAGATAGTTGTTGAGGTCGTCGCGAATCGCGTTGCGCTGCAGATAGTCGTTGTAGAGGGTAAACAACGCAAAGGCGGCGATGACGATAAGGGAGGCTGCAAGCAGGATCTTGTGGCTGAAGCGCAGATTTTTGTTCATGGCTTGAAGGGTCCGCTAAGGTCTTAATATCCGAGGCGCATCCAATGCGGGAGGCGCGAAATGGCAGCGTTAAAAAAGGTGTGGTATTTCTGGTGATAGCTCCGTTGGTCCGTATCGGAATTATCTGACCGTTTTTTAGTCTTTGTCGGGCTTACATCCGTCTATATCGACCTCGCGGCACTAAAGATTAACCATAGGTGACGAAATGCCTGACTCCACACAACTGCTTATCGGTGCAGGCCCTGACGGCCAGCCCATCGCCCAGTCCATGCGCCTGGCCAACCGTCATGGGTTGATCGCCGGCGCCACCGGCACCGGCAAGACCGTCACCTTGCAGCGCCTGGCGGAAGCCTTCAGTGATGCGGGCGTGGCGGTGTTCGCTGCCGACATCAAAGGCGACCTCTGCGGCCTGGGCGCCGCCGCCAACCCCCAGGGCAAAGTGGCCGAGCGCATCGCCGGTATGCCCTTCCTTGATTACACGGCCCAGGCGTACCCGGTCACCCTGTGGGATATCCACGGCCAATCCGGTCATCCGTTGCGCACCACCATCAGTGAAATGGGCCCGCTCTTGCTCGGCAGCCTGTTGGAACTCACCGACAGCCAGCAGTCGGCGCTCTATGCGGCGTTCAAAGTGGCCGACCGCGAAGGCCTGTTGCTGCTGGACCTCAAGGACCTCAAGGCACTGCTCAATCACCTGCGCTATCACCCGGAACTGCTGGGCGAAGACGCCGCCTTGATGACCACCGGTTCCAGCCAGGCCTTGTTGCGACGCCTGGCGGTGCTGGAGCAGCAGGGCGCCGAAGCCTTGTTTGGCGAGCCGGCCCTGCAACTGGAGGATATTTTGCAGCCCGCCAGTGATGGGCGTGGTCGCATCCACCTGCTGGACGCCAGCCGCCTGGTGCATGAAGCGCCGAAGGTCTACGCGACCTTCCTGTTATGGCTGCTGGCAGAGTTGTTCGAACAATTGCCGGAACGCGGCGATGCCGACAAACCGTTGCTGGCGTTGTTTTTCGATGAAGCGCACTTGTTGTTCGCCGATACGCCAAAAGCCTTGCAGGAGCGTCTGGAGCAAGTGGTGCGCCTGATCCGTTCCAAAGGGGTTGGCGTGTACTTCGTCACCCAGTCGCCGGGCGACCTGCCGGATACGGTACTGGCGCAACTGGGCCTGCGCATCCAGCACGGTTTGCGCGCATTCACCGCCAAAGAGCAGAAATCCCTGCGAGCGGTGGCGGACGGTTTTCGGCCCAACCCGACGTTCGATACTTTGTCGGTGCTTACAGAATTGGGCACCGGTGAGGCATTGGTGGGAACCTTGCAGGAAAAGGGCACGCCGGAAGTCGTCCAGCGCGTACTGGTTGCTCCCCCGCAATCGCGGATCGGGCCGCTCACCGAAGCCGAACGTAAAGCGTTGGTTGCCAGTTCGCCGCTGTTGGGGCGCTATGACAAACCAGTGGATCGTGAGTCTGCCTATGAGGTGCTGATGGCCCGCAAGGAGCTTGGGCCTGCCGAGCAGGCTGCTCCGGCCGCCGAAGAGCCGAGCTTCACCGACAAGGCGGGTGCATTCCTGGGGACCACGGCGGGCAAGGCGTTGAAATCAGCCATGCAGCAGGCCGCCAATCAGATGGGGCGCCAGTTGGTGCGGGGGTTGCTGGGTTCGTTGCTGGGCGGCAGCAAACGCAAATAGCGCTTCAGACTTTGGGCCGGGCATGGGCGGCCAGCCGTTCCAGGGCAGCGCGCAACCCCGGGTCGTTGATCCCTTCAGCGGTGGCCTGAAGGGTTTCGGCGGCCGTTTCCGACAGGTCCATGGTATGCCCCACTGCGCCTTGCGGCACGGTGGGTGGCTGTACCTTGAACTGAATGCGCGTCAAATTGGCAAATTCGTCGAACGCCATCAACTGGCGCTGCAAGCGCTTCTGTTGGTAGCGCAAGCGGGTCGCCCAATGCCCATCGGTGACAATTAATAGCAGGTTGCCTTCACGCCAGGAGGCGACGTGACAATGTTCCCGGGCGGCCGGCTGCAGTTGGCTTTCCAGCAGGCGTTGCAGATGGCCCAAGCGTTGCGCCTGGCCGAAGATAGCTTTCAGCGGTTTGGCTTCGCGGAGCAACGCGCCGGGCGCGCGGGCTGTGAGAGGGCGAAATGCCATGTTTAGACACCTTAGGTAACAGAGCGGCTATCTTAGCAGAAAGCGCCTGTATGCCCTGAGGCTCTGCGTCGGCAGGGCTTTCTCCGTCAAATCAATAAGTAACTTCTGCGCCTGGTGGGTTGAAGTTCCAGCAAAAGCCCTTATTTTAAACATGCCCTCTCACTATGCCGTGCCTGTCTCAGGGAACAACGCCACTTTCCTCACCCACGATTCCGGGTAGAATGCGCGTTCGCAATGCGGCCGTGAGGGCTGCTCGGGCCACTCACGGTGCGCCCTCCATCCCTATGTGTGGAAGAACCTGCCGATATGTTTGCGCCTTTGTTAAAGAAACTTTTTGGAAGCAAGAATGAGCGCGAAGTCAAACGCATGCTCAAGACGGTGCAGCTGGTCAATGCTTTCGAAGAGCAGATGGTTGCTCTGTCGGACGAGCAATTGCGCGCCAAGACCCAAGAGTTCAAGGCCCGCATAGCCAAAGGTGAAACCCTCGACAAGCTGCTGCCCGAAGCCTTCGCGGTTGCCCGTGAAGCCGGTAAGCGCGTCATGGGCATGCGCCACTTCGACGTCCAGTTGATCGGCGGCATGACCTTGCATGAAGGCATGATTGCCGAAATGCGCACCGGTGAAGGCAAGACCCTGGTGGCAACCCTGGGCGTTTACCTCAACGCACTGTCCGGCAAGGGCGTGCACGTTGTGACGGTGAACGACTACCTGGCTCGCCGGGACGCCAACTGGATGCGCCCGTTGTATGAATTCCTCGGCCTGACCGTCGGCGTGGTAACGCCGTTCCAGCCGCCGGAAGAGAAGCGCGCCGCGTACGCCTGCGACATCACCTACGGTACCAACAACGAATTCGGTTTCGATTACCTGCGCGACAACATGGCGTTCAGCATGGATGAAAAATTCCAGCGTGAACTCAACTTTGCCGTGATCGACGAAGTCGACTCCATCCTCATCGACGAAGCCCGTACCCCGCTGATCATCTCCGGCCAGGCCGAAGACAGCTCGCGCCTGTACACCGAGATCAACAAGTTGATCCCGCGTCTTGAGCAGCACATCGAGGAAGTGGAAGGCGTGGTGACCAAAGAAGGTCACTTCACCATCGACGAGAAGACCCGCCAGGTCGAACTCAACGAAGCCGGTCACCAGTTTGTCGAAGAAATGCTGACCCAGATCGGCGAACTGGCCGAAGGCGAAAGCCTGTACTCGGCGCACAACCTGGGCCTGTTGACCCACGTGTACGCTGGCCTGCGCGCCCACAAGCTGTTCCACCGCAACGTCGAATACATCGTGCAGGACGGCCAGGTGGTACTGGTTGACGAGCACACCGGTCGTACCATGCCCGGTCGTCGTCTGTCCGAAGGCCTGCACCAGGCCATCGAAGCCAAGGAACACCTCAACATCCAGGCCGAAAGCCAGACGTTGGCGTCCACCACTTTCCAGAACTACTTCCGTCTGTACAACAAGCTGTCCGGCATGACCGGTACGGCCGACACCGAAGCGTTCGAATTCCACCAGATCTACAACCTGGCCGTGATGGTCATTCCGCCGAACAAACCGTTGGCGCGTAAAGACTACAACGACCTGGTGTTCCTGACCGCCGAAGAGAAATACGCGGCGATCATCAACGACATCAAGGACGGTATGGCCAAGGGCCGTCCGATCCTGGTGGGTACCGCCACCATCGAGACCTCCGAGCACGTGTCCAACCTGCTCAACAAGGAAGGCATCGAGCACAAGGTACTGAACGCCAAGTTCCACGAAAAAGAAGCCGAGATCATTGCCCAGGCCGGTCGCCCAGGCGCACTGACCATCGCCACCAACATGGCCGGTCGTGGTACCGACATCCTGTTGGGCGGCAACTGGGAAGTGGAAGTGGCCTCGCTCGACAACCCGACGCCTGAGCAGATCGCCCAGATCAAGGCCGACTGGCAGAAGCGTCACCAGGCTGTGCTGGAATCCGGTGGCTTGCAGGTGATCGCGTCCGAGCGTCACGAATCGCGTCGTATCGACAACCAGCTGCGTGGCCGTGCTGGCCGCCAGGGTGATGCCGGTTCCAGCCGTTTCTACCTGTCGTTGGAAGACAGCCTGATGCGTATCTTCGCATCGGACCGGGTGAAGAACTTCATGAAAGCCCTGGGCATGCAGTCCGGTGAAGCGATCGAGCACCGCATGGTGACCAACGCCATCGAGAAGGCCCAGCGCAAAGTAGAAGGCCGCAACTTCGATATTCGCAAGCAACTGCTCGAGTTCGACGACGTCAACAACGAACAGCGTAAAGTGATCTATCACATGCGTAACACGTTGCTGGCCGCCGACAACATTGGCGAGACCATCGCTGATTTCCGTCAGGACGTGCTCAACGCCACTGTCAGCGCCCATATTCCGCCACAGTCGCTGCCTGAGCAGTGGGATGTTGCCGGCCTGGAAGCGGCATTGAAGAGCGACTTCGGTGTGGACTTGCCGGTTCAGCAATGGCTGGACGAAGACGACCACCTGTATGAAGAAACCCTGCGCGAAAAACTGATGGCCGAGTTGCTGGCGGCGTACAACGAGAAAGAAGAGCAGGCGAGTGCCGAAGCTCTGCGCACCTTCGAGAAACAGATCGTATTGCGCGTGCTGGATGACCTGTGGAAAGACCACCTGTCGACCATGGACCACCTGCGCCACGGTATCCACCTGCGTGGCTACGCCCAGAAGAACCCGAAGCAGGAGTACAAGCGCGAGTCGTTCACGCTGTTCTCCGAATTACTGGATTCGATCAAGCGCGATTCGATCCGCGTGCTGTCCCACGTTCAGGTGCGTCGCGAAGACCCGATCGAGGAAGAAGCACGCCTGCGTCAGGAAGCCGAAGCACTGGCGGCGCGCATGCAGTTCCAGCACGACGAAGCGCCGGGCCTGGATGAGCCTGAAGCACTGGGTGAAGAGGTCGATGTGGCCCTGGCCCAGACCCCGGTTCGCAATGACCAGAAGCTGGGCCGCAACGAGCTGTGCTACTGCGGTTCGGGCAAGAAATTCAAACACTGCCACGGCCAGATCGAATAAGATTTTCGCCTGACGCTGCAACACCCCGCGCCGCGACCGGCCTTTGCCGTCGCGGCGTTTTGCCATTAATTCCCACCGTCGATAGCGACGGCACAGACATCACCTATTTTTAAGGAGCGCATTCATGGCTGTTGGTCTTGGTCCTTTGCCCACGTTGCACCCGGTTGCCGGTTTTGAACTCGGTATCGCTTCGGCGGGCATCAAGCGCCCGGGGCGCAAGGATGTGGTGGTGATGCGTTGTGCGGAAGGCTCGACCGTGGCGGGCGTGTTCACCCTCAATGCCTTCTGCGCTGCGCCGGTGATTCTGGCCAAGCAACGGGTGGCCGGGTCGATTCGCTACCTGCTGACCAATACCGGCAATGCCAACGCCGGCACCGGCGAGCCGGGCCTTGTCGCGGCGGCGCGCACCTGCGCCAAGCTGGCGCAACTGACCGGCGTGGACGCCAGCCAGGTGCTGCCTTACTCCACCGGTGTGATCGGTGAGCCGCTGCCGGTGGAAAAAATCGAAGGTGCCCTGCAAGCCGCGCTCGATGACCTGTCTGTGGATAACTGGGCGGCTGCCGCTACCGGCATCATGACCACCGATACCTTGCCAAAAGGCGCGAGCCGTCAGTTCGTGCATGAGGGCGTGACTATCACCGTCACCGGTATCAGCAAAGGCGCAGGCATGATCCGTCCGAACATGGCCACCATGCTCGGCTATATCGCCACCGACGCCAAAGTTTCCCGTGATGTGCTGCAACGCCTGATGCTGGACGGCGCCAACAAGTCGTTCAACCGCATCACCATCGACGGTGACACCTCCACCAACGACTGCTGCATGCTGATCGCCACCGGCCAGGCCAACCTGCCGGAAATCACTTCCACCGAAGGTCCATTGTTCGCGGCGTTGAAACAGGCAGTGTTTGAAGTGTGCATGGACGTGGCCCAGGCCATCGTGCGTGACGGCGAGGGCGCGACCAAGTTCGTCACGGTTGAAGTCAACGGTGGCGGCAACCATCAGGAATGCCTGGATGTGGGCTACACCGTGGCGCACTCGCCGCTGATCAAGACCGCGCTGTTTGCTTCGGACCCGAACTGGGGCCGTATCCTCGCGGCTGTCGGCCGTGCTGGCGTGCCGGACCTGGACGTGAGCAAGATCGACGTGTTCCTGGGTGACGTGTGCATCGCCAGCCGTGGCGCCCGCGCCGAAACCTACACCGAAGCCCAGGGCTCGGCGGTGATGCAGCAGGAAGAAATCACCATCCGTATCGAACTGGGTCGTGGTGACTGCAGCGAAACCATCTGGACCACCGACCTGTCCCACGAGTACGTGAAGATCAACGCGGAATACCGTACCTGATACCAAGAGGAAACTGGCGGTGAAACGAGTACATGTAGCAGCAGCGGTGATCCGCGGTGTCGATGGCAGGATCCTGCTGGCGCGCCGTGCCGATACTCAGCATCAAGGCGGGCTCTGGGAGTTTCCCGGCGGCAAGGTGGAGGCTGATGAGTCGGTTGCCACGGCTTTGTCCCGTGAATTGCAGGAAGAGCTGGGCATCCAGGTCACTACGGCGCGGCCGCTGATCAAGGTGCAACATGACTATCCGGACAAGCAGGTATTGCTGGATGTCTGGGAAGTCTCGGCTTTTACCGGCGAGCCCCATGGCGCTGAAGGGCAGCCGTTGGCGTGGGTGGCACCGCGGGACCTGGTCAACTATGAATTTCCGGCGGCGAATGCGCCGATTGTCGCCGCGGCACGCTTGCCCGCCGAGTACCTGATCACCCCTGGCGAGCTGGAGACCCCGACGCTGTTGCGCGGTATCCAAAAGGCTATTGCTGGTGGCATCAAGCTGGTTCAACTGCGTGCGCCCAACGGCTATGACCCCAAATACCGTGACCTGGCGGTAGATGCGGTGGGCCTGTGTGCCGGCAAGGCGCAATTGATGCTCAAGGGGCCGTTCGAGTGGCTGGGGGATTTCCCAGCTGCCGGCTGGCACATGACCTCGGCGCAGTTGCGCAAATACGCCAGTAAGGGCCGCCCACTGCCCAAAGACCGTTGGCTGGCGGCTTCGTGCCACAACGCGGAAGAGCTGGCCCTGGCAGAAATGATGGACGTGGATTTCGTCACCCTGTCGCCGGTGCAGCCGACCCAGACCCATCCGGATGCCCAGCCGTTGGGGTGGGAGCAGGCGCAGCAGTTGATCGCCGGGTTCAGCAAGCCGGTGTTTCTGTTGGGCGGGGTTGGGCCGGCGCAGCGGGAGCAGGCCTGGGAGGCTGGTGCGCAAGGTGTGGCAGGTATTCGAGCGTTCTGGCCGCAGGTGTGATGATCATTCCCACGCTCTGCGTGGGAATGCCTCCTGTGACGCTCTGCGTCATGTTTTGGACGCGGAGCGTCCCTTGATACATTCCCACGCAGAGCGTGGGAGCGATCAGGTCAGTGTGGCTTGGCCGCCGCCTGCCACAACACTTCCGCAACGCCTTGGCGCTTGGCAATCACCCTGGCCGCCACAAACAGCAAATCCGACAACCGATTGATGTACGCCAACCCCACACCCTCCAGTGGCTCCACCGCATTCAAGTGCTGACAGCGGCGCTCGGCGCTGCGCGCCAGGCTGCGGCACACATGGGCCTGGGCAATCAGGGCTGAGCCGCCGGGCAGGATGAAATTCTCAAGCGGCCCGACTTCCTCGTTCCAGCGATCAATCGCTGCTTCCAGCCGATCCACTTCCGCCGCATTCAGCGCCTTGTATACCGGCATCGCCAGTTCACCGCCCAAGTCAAACAGACGGTGCTGGCAAGGCGTGAGCACTTCAATCACGTCCTTCAACGCCGGGTGCTTGCCGCTTTGTTCTTCAAGGTTGGCCAGCAGCAGGCCCAGTTGGCTGTTCAGGGTATCCACCTCGCCAATCGCTTCCACGCGTGGATGGTCCTTGGGCACGCGGCGGCCGTCGCCGAGGCCGGTCTCGCCTTTGTCGCCGGTACGGGTGTAAATCTTCGACAGGCGAAAGCCCATGGTCAGTGCTCCAGTTGGGTAAGTTCAGTGGGGGGCAATTGGCTGCCGGCCAAAGGCAGGCGCAAGGTAAAGCAGGTGCCCTGGCCCAGGGTGGAATGCACCTCCATCTGGCCCTTGTGGTTGTTGGTGATGATGAAGTACGACACCGACAGGCCTAGCCCGGTGCCCTGGCCGATTTCCTTGGTGGTAAAGAAGGGTTCGAACGTGCGCTTGCGCACGTTTTCGCTCATGCCGATGCCGTTGTCTTCTACCTGGATTTCTGCCCACGGCGGGTTCAGACGGGTGCGCAGGATAATGCGCCCGGGTTCGCTGTCGTCTTCACGCAGATGAATGGCCTGGGCGGCGTTCTTCAACAGGTTGAGCAGCACTTGCTCCAGCTCGTTGGCGGTGCCGGGTACCGGGCCCAGTTGCGGATCGAACTGTCGGATGATCGCCTGGCCCTTGAAGTCGAAACCAATGGTCAGATCAAAGTCGTTGCCAGCGATTTCCACGGCCTGGTCGATCAGCGCCGGCAAATCGCAGGGCGCCATCTGGCGATTGCTGCGGCGGCTGAAACTGAGCATATGGGTAACGATTTTCGCGGCACGCGCCCCGGCCTGCTGAATGCCGTCGAGCAATTGCGGGACTTCGCGGCCTTGCAGGTATCGGTTGACCGTCTCCAGCTCGATACCCACCTGTTCGGCAAGTTCCAGGTTCTTGGGCAGCTCGGGAGACAGGCGCCGGCGAATGTTCTGCACGTTATGCAGGATCGCGCCCAGCGGGTTGTTGATCTCATGGGCCATACCTGCGGCCAGGCCGCCCACGGAGAGCATTTTTTCCGATTGCACCATCATTTCTTCCAGGGACAGGCGCTGGGTGATGTCGTCGATTCGGATTACCACTCCGCGCCCGGCGCCGCCCATCAACGGGTAGAACGTCAGCGCGTAATGCTTGGGCTCGTCGTCCTTGATCCAGGTGACCCGCTCAATCCGCTCCACCGTGTGTTGCTCCACGGTGGCCTTGATCTGTGGCAGGTACGGCTTGAGCGGCTGGAAGGCCAGGAAAACCGGCTGGTTCAGGGCTTCGTCCAGGCGAGTGCCGGATAGGGCGGTGGCTTCTTGGTTCCACTGGGTAACGTAGAGTTGTTCATCCAGGGCGATCAGCGCCGAGGGCATCGAGTCGATAATGCTGTTCAGGTAGTTCTGGAAGCCCGTGAGCTTTTTCTCGATCTTGCTGCGTACCTGGACTTCCAGTTCCAGCTTGCGGTTGGTATGCCGGGTTTCTTCGGCCAGGCCCTGAGCCTGGTCATACGCAGCCTGGGAGTCGTCGCGCGCGCGTTTGAGCTGCTGCTCACGGGCTTCGATGCGCGACAACATGGTGTTGAACGCTTCGGCCAGGCTGCCGATTTCATCACGGTTGCCACGCCCGGCGCGTAAAGCGTAGTTCTCCTCGCGGGTCACCTGGCGGGACAGTTCTTCAAGTTCATGAATCGGCCGTGTGATCAGGCGTTTGATCTGCCGGGCGATGACCAGCCACAACAACACACTGAAAATCAGGATGCCCAGGCTGGCGGTCAGCGTGCCGGTATAGAACGCCACCGGCAGCTCACTGCTGGCCACCAGCAACAAATGCCCCGAAGGCTGAGTGCCACGGGGCAGGGTGATGACCTGGTTGCTGCGAAATTCAGTGAGGCGCCACGCTTCGATATGCCGGTAGTGGTCCGGCAGGTGCAGGCGGTCGCCGTGCTGCATCTGCGCCAGGCGGTTGCCTTCGCCATCGTACAAAGCGGCGGCGCGCAACGGTGAATAGCTGGTCAGCTCATTGAGCAGCGCCTCGGCCTTGGTCGGAGACTCAAGGGCCTCGGCGGCAAGCGCGGGGTTGGACACCAGTCGACCAATGGACTGCAAGGCCTGGGGGGCCATGCTTTCCTGGGAGATCCAGTAGGCGGCGCTGATAAACGTCAGGTTGGCCACCAGCAATACGGTGGTCAACAACACCAGCAGGGCCGCCAGCAGTTTCTGCCCTACCGGTAGATTTTCAAGACGCTGGCGCAATGGCATCAGGGGTTTCCCAGGTGATAGACAGGTAGGCAGGGTAGCGCGTGCCTCAGTCGCTGGCCAATCCGCGTGTGCGCAGATATTCGACCAGGCGCGCTTGCAACTGTTGCAGGTGCGGCAACACCAATTGATGGCGGGCCGCCGCCTGGCAGGCATAGCCCAGCAGGTAGCTGATCTCGGTACGTCGGTGGTTGGCCACGTCCTGGTGCATGGACGAGTAATTGGCCGCCGTGGCCTGGATCACCCGCTGCACTTCGCTGTGCAGGTCCTGTGCGGCAGCAGGTTGGCCGCAGCATTCCAGCAGCTCGGCCAATTCAGCGCACAAGGTTGCCACTTCACACGCGTGGGCTTGCAAACCGCCGTTGCGGCACTGGTAAAGCACGGTCAGCGGGTTGATGGCGCAATTGAGCGCCAGCTTGCGCCACAGGCGTGTGAGGATATCACTGGCCCAATCGTGGGGAATGCCGGCCGCTTGCAGGTCGTTCAGCCACAGCGGTGGCGTGGGGTGGCTCGCATCCCCCAGCCAGGTGTAACCATGGCCGGCAAATACCACCCGCCAGTCGCCTTCGCGAAACGCGCCTTCGGTACTTGAGGCATAGATGCAACGGGCCAACGGCACTTGTGCAGCCACTGCGTCCTGGCTGCCAAGGCCGTTTTGCAGCAGGATCAGTTCGGCGTCGGGCGCAAGTCTAGGGTGCAACTGGGCGATAGCGCTTTGAGCATCGTAGGCTTTGCACGCGACCAGCAGGCGATGAATCGGCTCCGGGCTGTCAGGCGTTTCACCGACTACCGGGTAAGTCTGTTCCACACCCTGCTCGACCAGGGTCAGCCCTTGGCCGGCTCGATAGTCGGCCAGGCGCGCCTCATTGCGCAGAATCAGCCTGACGGGCACCCCCGCACGTGCCAGCCGCGTGGCCCAGAGGGTGCCCAGGCTGCCGGCGCCAAGAATATGCCACGGGGTCGACATCAGTGTGTACTCCATAAGGTCGCCAGCGGTGAACGGCGCGAAAGAACCGCTATAATGCCCCGGCATTTTAGCTCGGGCGCGCTCCATCTCTACTGAGCCCGCCCCTTATATTGGAGAAATCACATGCCTTCGTTCGACGTGGTATCTGAACTGGACAAACACGAAGTCACCAACGCCGTCGAGAACGCCGTCAAGGAACTGGACCGTCGCTATGACTTGAAAGGCAAGGGCAGCTTCGAATTCAAGGAAAAGGAACTGACCGTCAACCTGACCGCTGAAGCCGATTTCCAGCTGGAAGCGATGATCGAGATCCTCAAGCTGGCCCTGGTCAAGCGCAAGATCGACGTGCAGTGCCTGGAAGTCAAGGACGCCTACGCCTCAGGCAAACTGATGAAGCAGGAAGCCGTGCTCAAGGAAGGCATCGACAAAGAGCTGGCCAAGAAGATCGTGGCGCATATCAAGGACGCCAAGCTCAAAGTCCAGGCCGCCATCCAGGGCGAGCAGGTTCGCGTCACCGGCAAGAAGCGTGATGACCTGCAAGAGGCTATCGCAGCTCTGCGCGCCAAGACTTTCGACATGCCGCTGCAGTTCAATAACTTCCGCGACTGATGGCACTTTGGGGAACCTGTGGGCACTTTTGACGTCCCACGCCCCAGCATCAGTGCCTACAATTGAGCCCTTCGGGGCTCAATTGCGTTTTCAGGCAGTCAATACAGCCTTATCGCCGCACAACAGGAGAAAGTAGATGGATTTGAACGCTGAAATGGATCACCTGATCAAGACCTCCCAGTCTTGGCTCCCCATGATCATGGAATATGGCAGCCGCGTATTGCTGGCGTTGGTCACCCTGGCCATCGGCTGGTGGCTGATCAACGTCTTGACTCACCGCGTGGGCCGTCTGCTGGCCATGCGTAACGCTGACTTGGCACTGCAACACTTCATCACCAGCCTTGCTAACATCGCGCTCAAAGTCATGCTGGTGGTCAACGTGGCCTCGATGATTGGTGTGGCCACCACCTCGTTCGTTGCGGCGATCGGTGCCGCTACCCTGGCAATCGGCCTGGCCTTGCAAGGCAGCCTGGCGAACTTTGCCGGCGGCGTGTTGATTCTGTTGTTCCGCCCGTTCCGTATCGGTGACTGGATCGAAGCCCAGGGTACCTCGGGTACCGTCGACAGCATCCAGATCTTCCACACGGTGCTGCGCACCGGCGACAACAAGACGGTGATCATTCCCAACGGCAGCCTGTCCAACGGCCTTATCACCAACACCAACCGCCAGCCGACCCGCAAGGTTGTGTTTGACGTGGGTGTGGACTATGAGGCGGACCTGCAGAAGGCCCGTGAAGTGCTGCTGGCTTTGGCTGAAGACCCGCGTGTACTGAAGGACCCTGCCGCCGTGGCGGTGGTGTCGACCTTGGGCGACAGTTCCATCACCGTCTCCCTGCGTTGCTGGACCAACACACCGGATTATTGGGACGTGATGTTTATGTTCAATGAACTGGCGCGTGACCGTTTGAAAGCGGCCGGGATTGATATTCCGTTTCCGCAACGGGTTATTCGGGTGATGCAGGAAAGTGCGCCGAAGTAACTTGGCGTGATGCTATCGAAGTTGGCCGAAAGGTCAGCTTTGAAAAACTAGTTACTTAGCTTGCTAGTTGTTTTGTTGGTTGAAATAAAACTGCAATAAAAAAGCCGCTCCCTGTTTAAACAGAGGAGCGGCTTTTTGTTTAAGGCCGAAGCCTCAAGTCATCGTTGTAATTGAACCGGCAATTACAAGATGTTCAGCGGGTAGTTGGCGATCAGACGCAGCTCGTCGATCGACGGCGAACCGTAGTACACGCCATCACCGGAACGGTAAGTCGCTTGACGCAGGCGCAGGCTCAGGTCTTTTGCCGGGCCGCTCTGGATCACGTACTTGGCTTCGATGTCGCGTTCCCACTCTTTGCCATTCGAGGTGGTGCCCGTATTGGCGCCGCTACCGGTTACATAACGGGTCATGAAGCTCAGGCCCGGAATGCCGAAGGTTGCCATGTTGATGTCATAACGCGCCTGGTAGGACTTTTCGCCTTCGGCGTTGAAGTCGGAACGGGCGATGGAGTTGGCCAGGAACACAGTGCCGCCGCCGTCTACGCCGTAACCGTAGTCGCCGTCACCGGTGACTTTCTGGGCTGCCAGGGTGAAGGTGTGAGCACCGATGGTGTACGCGCCCTGCAAGCTGAAGGCGCGGTTGTCGAGCTTGGTCACGCCATCTTTCTCTGCGCGTTGCAGGCCGGCGCCGTCGCTCTTGGTGTCGTAGATGTTGAAGTCCAGGGCGAACGACTGATCATCGCTCAGGGCGTGGGTCCAGTTCAGGTTGCTGTAGTACTTGCGGAAGTAATCTTCGGTTTTCGCGTAGTACAGGCTGCCGGTGACTTCTGGAGTGAAGGCATACACACCGCCGACGAAGTCGGTTTTGGTCAGGCCCAGGCTGTCGTGGTAGGTCTGGTTCTGCGCGACGCTGGAAGTGAAGTGACCGCCTTCAAGCTTCAGGCCCTTGATTTCGTTGCTGGTGATGGAGATACCTTGCGGCAGCTCTGGCAGCAGGCGGCTGTCGTCGGAGGCAAACACTGGGGCTGTGGTGTATTGGTCACCGACTTTCAGCACAGTGTTGGAGATGCGGAACTTCACCGCGCCGCCGCCTTTGGAATAGTCATCTTGCGAGCGACCGTCGGAACCGGTTGGGAACAGGCCGGTGCCGGCGCGGCCCTTGCCGCTGTCGAGCTTGACGCCCATCAGGCCGATCACGTCGACACCGACACCAATGGTGCCCTGGGTGAAGCCCGATTCGTACAGGGCATTGAAGCCCAGGCCGGTTTCTTCAGCACGGCTCTTGGAGCCTGGGCCCGACGGGTTGTTACGGAAGTCACGGCTGAAGTACAGCGCGCGAGTATTGATGCTGAACGTGCTGTCTTCAACAAAGCCCTTGGAATCGTCCTGGGCGGACGCCATTGCGAACTGCGAGGTGCCTGCTGAAACAGCCAGGGCGATCATGCTCCACTTCATCACGCGCATCGTGATTTGCTCCTTTGGTTTTAGGAAGAGTACTGCCGTCCCACCTGTATTTTTATCTGGGCGGCTCTTTCTTTTTGTGTCGGCGCAAAGTTATCTCACGCAGACCCTATTGACGATACTTACTCAATTATCCTTTCAGCTTCTTTACGAGGCTGTCGTAAATCGCTAGATCCATGTCGCAAATTCACAGCCTGAAATGTATCCAGGCTGACAACTTCAATGCTGTTTTCAGACTTCTTTCAAAGTTTGAACCCATCCCTGATACACATTGAAACGCCACTATTTTTATCGCGAAACACCTGCGTCCAAACGGGTGTCGTTGCGGACGATATGGGGGTGAATGCAACAAGCGTGCTCAAACCACTTACCGAATGTCATTTTTTCGTGAAAAGTGTGATGAACCTGTAAAAACCGCATAAGCACGGGGGTTTTACGCCATTTCGGTTGGGCTTGACGCCAGGGTGTTACCCCGGTTCGGTGGTACCTGAATCCTGTACCTGGGTAAAACGTTACCGGTTGACCCTTATCAGTGGGTAATCGGCGGATCCCTTTGAGGCACAGGTGGGTTATTTTGGTGCATCCCGTTGAGGCCCGGCCTAGCGTTGCTCACCTGGGCTGTTGCCTCTAAAGGGTGCATCTTTTTGCCTGGTTGCCTCAAGGCCGCCAGCATTGCCCGTGAAGCCTTGGGCATTCGAAGGTATGCTGGGCACCTGTTACCGACCTGCCGAACGGAGTGCCACGTGTTCGCCTTAGATCAACGCCTGCAACAAGATACCTTGGCCATTGGGGACTTCCCGCTCTGTCGCCTGCTGCTGTCCAATGACGCCAATTACCCCTGGTTCATCCTGGTGCCGCGCATCGAAGGTATCAGCGAAGTGTTTCAACTGGATGTCGCAGATCAACAAACCTTGTGGCAAGAAACGACGGCCCTGGCGCAGCTGCTTAACGACGGGCTGGCGGCCGACAAGATGAACATCGGCGCGCTGGGTAACGTGGTCAGCCAGTTGCATGTGCATGTGATTGTGCGCAAGCGCGACGACGCCGCCTGGCCAGCCCCGGTGTGGGGCAAGCACCCGGCCCGGCCCTACACCGAAGAGCAGGTGGCCGCGACTCGCAGCCGATTGCGAGAGCTATTGCCTGCCGACTTCATCTTTACCCAGGACTGAACCATGGACCTGCAAGAACGCGTCACCGACCTGGAAAGCCGCCTGGCCTTCCAGGACGACACCATTGAGACCCTCAACGACATCCTGGTCACCCAGCAGCGGGCCGTCGAACGTCTGCAATTGCAAATGACTGCATTGCTCAAGCGCCAGGAAGAAATGGGCGGGCAGTTCGAGTCATCCGAAGAGGAAGCGCCGCCGCCACACTATTGAGTGCGCAAGCAATAAAAAAACCGCGACCCAGCCAAGGCTGGATCGCGGTTTTTTTTTGCTGCGAGGGCTGGGATCAGCGACGCGGCAGGGCAGCGATGACATCTTCGGCTTGCAGGCCCTTGTCACGGTTCATCACCGAGAACTCTACGCGCTGGCCTTCGACCAGGACGCGATGGCCTTCGCCACGAATGGCTCGGAAGTGGACGAAGATATCGTCGCCCGAGTCGCGGGAAATGAAGCCGAAGCCCTTGGAGGTGTTGAACCACTTGACGGTCCCGGTATCCCGGTTGGTCATGTCATAGTTTTGCGACGCGGCCGCTGGAGACGAGCGGTAGAAGCTGATGGCCAGGTGAAGAACGATGGCGACCACAGCGATCACCAGGCTGAGCAGGATGGCCGGATGGCCCCCGACTTCAGGCATGGGCGCCAGGAGGGTGAGGGTTTGTACGACAACAGTCAGCACCAGCAGCGCACTGACCAGGTTTTGCAGTTGATGACGCGTGCCTTTGTTCCAGTAAGGGATTACCGGCGCGAGCGTCAGGTTAAGAAGGCCGAACAAGGCCAGGTACAGGGCGTCGTGTTGTTCCAGGTAGGGCAGGCTTTCAGGCTGCAGGCTCGGAATAAAGGACAGCAGCAAGGCTGCGACGCCCGTTAGCAGGTGGACGATTTTCAACATTTTGGTTAACTCACGTTAAGACGGATCACAAGGAAGAGCTGACTGGCACGGTTCGCTTCTGAACAATGGGAGGCGTTGAGCACGTGCGCGGGTATCAGCCTATGTGACTTGCCGCAGTAATAAACGGCAGCCACACCGCGTCTATTTAACAGCAAAGGCTGTGCCTACTCAAATCAAGCATTTCGGGGTGTTGCCACGGCCAAGGCATTTCTGCGTCAAACGCTTGTCCTAGACAGGTGCGGGATTTTTTCAGTGGTGGCCTAGACCCTTCCTACAGGTAAATAGGCTTGCCAAGTCAGATACCGCAGTCGGTGCGGGGCGATTTGCCGCATGCAGCCCGAGTGTGTCGGGCTGCACGTGGCGCACTCTCTTGCTAGAGTGGAACTGCACCTGATCAATGAATGCTCGTCAATTGAAGGGGAAACACATGGCAATCGATATTGGTATCAGTGAAGAAGACCGTAAATCCATCGTCGACGGACTTTCCCGCCTACTCTCCGATACCTATGTTCTGTATCTGAAGACCCACAATTTCCATTGGAACGTCACAGGCCCCATGTTTCGTACGCTGCATCTGATGTTCGAAGAGCAGTACAACGAGCTTGCGCTGGCAGTGGACTCCATCGCCGAGCGTATCCGTGCCCTGGGCTTCCCGGCGCCGGGTGCCTATTCGATTTACGCCCGCCTGTCTTCCATCAAGGAAGAAGAGGGGGTGCCGAGCGCCGAAGAGATGATCAAGCAGTTGGTGGCCGGTCAGGAAGCAGTCACGCGTACCGCGCGAGGCATCTTCCCATTGCTCGACAAAGTCAGTGATGAGCCGACGGCGGACCTCTTGACCCAGCGTATGCAGGTTCATGAGAAAACCGCGTGGATGCTGCGCTCCCTGCTTGAAAACCAGTAACTGTCGAACCCAGGCGGCGCCTTTTCGGC